>JBBIOF010000006.1:0-19577 GCA_037443505.1 Candidatus Rokuibacteriota bacterium | reverse complement strand
AGGACTGCCGGGAGCCCTACCAGGCGGACGAGGAAAGCCTCGTCCCCTACGGACATCAGCCCACGGGGCGTGGCAGGCTGACATTGTATCGAGGCAAAGGGTGCCAGACGTGCAACTTCACCGGGATGAAGGGACGGGTGGCGTTCTACGAAGTCATGCCGGTCACCCAGGAGATCCGGGATATGATCCTCCGTGGAGCGTCCACCGCTGAGCTGCGGGCGATGGCGCAGCGCCAGGGAATGAAGACGCTGCGCCAGGCCGGGCTCGTGAAGGTCCTGGAGGGCACGACCACCGTGGAAGAGGTCCTGCGGGTCACGGTCGCCGAGTAGCGCCGGGGGGCACGATGGCCGTCAACATGGCGGACCTGCTGCAGATTCTCGTAGAGCGGGGCGGATCGGACCTCCACCTCACGAGCGGCGCCCCTCCCCAGATCCGCGTCTCCGGCAAGCTGGTGCCGCTGACCCAGTTCGAGCCGCTCCTGCCGCAGGACACCCAGCGCCTGGCCTACAGCGTGCTCAACGAGGCGCAGAAGCAGAAGTTCGAGGAGGAGAGCGAGCTGGACCTCTCCTTCGGCATCCAGGGCCTCGCCCGCTTCCGCGCCAACATCTACCGCCAGCGGGGAGCGGTGGGGGCCGCCATCCGGGTGATCCCTTACAAGATCCGCTCCTTCGAGGAGCTGGGCCTGCCCCGGGTCGTGGAGCAGCTGGCCGAGCGGCCCAAGGGGCTGGTGCTCGTCACCGGGCCGACCGGCTCCGGCAAGTCCACCACGCTGGCCGCGATGATCGACAAGATCAACAGCGAGCGCAGCGAGCACATCATGACCATCGAGGACCCCATCGAGTTCGTTCACCCGCACAAGAAGTGCCTCGTGAACCAGCGGGAGGTCTTCGCCGACACCCACTCCTTCAAGAACGCGCTGAAGTCCATCCTCCGCCAGGACCCCGACGTGGTGCTGGTGGGCGAGATGCGGGACCTGGAGACCATCGCGGCCGCCATCACCATCGCCGAGACGGGTCACCTGACCTTCGGCACCCTCCATACCAACTCGTGCGCCCAGACCATCAACCGCATCATCGACGTCTTCCCCACGGCCCAGCAGGCGCAGGTCCGGGCGCAGCTCTCGCTGGTGCTGGAGGGCGTGCTGTCGCAGACCCTGGTGCCGAAGATCGGCGGCGGCCGGGTGATGGCCCTGGAGATCATGGTGGCCACGCCCGCCATCCGCAACCTGATCCGCGAGGAGAAGATCCACCAGATCTACTCGGCCATCCAGTCCGGCTCCAAGTACGGGATGCAGACCATGAACCAGTCCCTGGCCGACCTGGTGAAGCGCAAGCTGATCACCCGCGAGGACGCGCTCAACCGCTCCACCAACCCCGAGGAGCTGGTCCAGCTCCTGTCCCACGACGGCGCGGCGCCCGGGACGGCCGCGCCCGGTGTGGGCGGGGCCTCGCCGTTCGCACGGCGGTAGGTCGCGGCCATGGCGGTCTTCGCGTATCGCGGGCGGTCGGCGTCGGGCACGGTCACCGGCGAGGTCGAAGCGGGCGACCGCATGGCGGCCGTGGCCCAGCTCCGCGCCCGGGGCATCGTCGCCACCTCCGTCCAGGAGCGCAAGGCCAGAGCCGCGGCGGCCCGGAGTCTCGGCGGGAAGGTCCGGGACAAGGACCTGGCCGTCTACACCCGCCAGTTCTCCACCATGGTGGACGCGGGCCTGCCCATCGCCCAGTGCCTGTCCATCCTCGGCGAGCAGAGCGAGTCGCGGACGCTCCGGTCGGTCACGGCCAACATCGCGCGCGAGGTGGAGGGCGGCGCCACCCTGGCCGACTCCTTCCGCAAGTACCCCCGGACCTTCGACGACCTGTTCACCAACATGCTCCAGGTGGGCGAGTCCGGCGGCGTGCTGGACGTGGTCCTCCAGCGCCTGTCCAACTACATCGAGAAGGCGGCGGCGCTCAAGCGGAAGGTCAAGAGCGCCATGATCTACCCGCTGACCATCCTCTCGGTCGCCGTGCTGGTCATCATCTTCATGATGACCTTCGTCATCCCCACGTTCGCGCAGATGTTCAAGAGCATGGGCGCCGACCTGCCGCTGCCCACCCGCATCGTCCTGTGGATGTCGGACTTCACCCGCAGGTACGTCCTCCTGATCGTCGCGGCCATCGGCGCGTTCGTGTACGCGCTCCGGCGCTACTACGCCACCGACCGGGGGAGCCAGGTGATCGACGCCTTCCTCCTCAAGGTGCCCGTGATCGGGATGCTGGTCCGCAAGGTGGCCGTGGCCCGCTTCACGCGCACCCTGGGCACCCTCATCTCCTCGGGCGTGCCCATCCTGGAGGCGCTCAGGATCACCGCGCGCTCCTCGGGCAACCGCGTGGTGGAGAAGGCGGTCATGCAGGCGCGGACCGCGGTCACCGCCGGCCGCACCCTGGCCGAGCCGCTCCGGGCCACCCCGGTCTTCCCGCCCATGGTGGTGCACATGATCAGCGTGGGCGAGAACACCGGCGCGCTGGACCAGATGCTGGGGAAGATCGCCGACTTCTACGACGACGAGGTGGACACGGCGGTCAGCGCGCTGACCTCCCTCCTCGAGCCGCTCATGATCGTCTTCCTCGGCGTGGTGATCGGCGGGCTGGTGGTGGCCATGTACCTGCCCATCTTCCGCCTGGTGACGCTGATCAAGTAGATGGGCCGAGCGGGCGTCGGCCCTTCCACGCGGCCGTGACGGCGCCCGACGCGGACCGTCTTCTCCGCCGGGTCTGCTGGGCACGCCTGGGGCTCGCCGAACTCCTGCTGGTCCTGATCCCCCTGATGCCCGCGGGCACCATCCCGGGGGGGAACACCGGGGTCCTGGCCCTCGCCCTCCTGGTGGCGGTGGTGTCGTCCGGGGCGCTCCTGCTGGCCGGGCCCCTCGCCAACCCCGGCCGGCCGGCCTGGATGATGAGCCTGCTGGACAGCGTGCTGGTCACCGCCGTGGTGGCCGCCACGGGCGGTCCCAGCTCCATCTACACGTTCCTCTACGTGCTGTCGGTGACCGGCGCCAGCGTCCTGCTGTCCCGGCCGCGGACCCTGGCCGTGGCCGCCGTCGCCAGCCTCCTCTACACCGGGCTCGTCTGGAGCCGCACGGTCTTCCCCATCACGGTGCTCCTCGAGCCCCCGCAGGAGACCACGGCGCTCGAGGTGCTGACGATCTTCCTGAACTCGGCGACCTTCCTGGCCGTCGCCATCGTGGCAGGCGGCCTGGCCGAGCGGTACCGGGCGACCCGCCGGGAGCTCGAGTCCCAGCGGAAGGACCTGCACGACCTCCAGGCGTTCAAGGCGGTCATCCTGCGGTCCGTGGGCGCGGGGCTCGTCGCCGTGGACGGCGCCCACACGGTGACCGCCGTGAACCGGGCGGCCGAGGCCCTCCTGGGCCGGGAGGCCGCCGAGGCGATCGGGCGACCCTGGTCGGAGCTGTTCGGCGAGGGCATCCCCCTGGCGGAGGTCGAGCGGGCCGTCGCCGGGCAGCCGGGCGCCACCCCGCGGCACGAGACGTCGGTCGCGCGGGCCGACGGCACCCGGGTGCCGGTCCGCGTCACCTTCTCCGTCCTCCAGGCCGGCGACGGCCGACGGCTCGGCCTGGTCGCGGTGGTCGAGGACCTGTCGGAGATCCGGGAGATGGAGCGGCGGATGCGCCAGGCGGACCGCCTGGCGGCCCTCGGCCGGCTGGCGGCCAACATCGCCCACGAGATCCGCAACCCGCTCGCCTCGATGAGCGGCGCCGTCGAGGTGCTCGGCAGCGACCTGGCGACCGGCAAGGAGCGGGAGCGCCTCACACAGATCGTGGCGCGGGAGTCGGCCCGGCTGGACCGGATCATCGGCAACTTCCTCGACTACGCACGGCCAGCGCCCCTGGCGCCCGGGACCGTCAACGTCGCCGAGATCGTCGAGGACGTCCTCATGCTCCTGCAGCACCGCGACCTGCCGCCGGGGCTCAAGATCACCCGGGAGTTCCCGCCGTCGCTGCCGTGGCGCCTGGATGCCCACCAGTTCCGGCAGGCCCTGTGGAACCTGTGCCTGAACGGGGTGGAGGCGATGCCGGCCGGCGGGGAGCTCCGCGTGTCGGCGGAGGTCCGGCCCGAGGGGCTCCGGGTGGCGGTCTCGGACACCGGCGAAGGCATCGGCCCCGGGGAGCTCCCGCACGTGCTCGAGCCCTTCTACTCCACCAAGCCCGGCGGCAGCGGCCTCGGCCTCGCCCTGGTGCACCGCGCGGTGGAGGACCACGGCGGCCAGATCGACATCCGGAGCGCGCCGGGCCTGGGCACCACCGTGGTGCTGACGCTGCCGCCCGGGCCGCCGGACGTCGGGAGGAGTCGCGGTGCCTGACGCCAGGATCCTGGTCGTCGACGACGAGAGCAGCATGCGGGACCTGCTGGCCATCACGCTGCGCCAGGCGGGCTGGGAGGTGGCGCAGGCCGACGGCGGCGAGGCGGCCATCGCGGCCCTGGAGGACGAGACGTTCGACCTCGTCATCACGGACCTCCGCATGCGCCGGGTGGACGGGCTGGGCGTGCTCCGGTCCGTCAAGGAGCGCTCGCCGCGCACCATGGTCATCGTCATCACCGCCTACGCCTCCACCGAGACCGCGGTGGAGGCGATGAAGCTCGGCGCCTACGACTACATCACCAAGCCGTTCAAGCTGGAGGAGATCCGGCTCACCGTCGAGAAGGCGCTCGAGCGCAAGCGGCTGGAGGACGAGAACATCGCCCTCCGGCGGCAGCTCCGCCGCGAGCGCGGCTTCGAGAACTTCGTGGGCCGCTCCCCCAGGATGCTGGAGGTCTTCGACACCATCCGCAAGAGCGCCCACAGCCACTCCACGGTCATGATCACGGGCGAGAGCGGGACCGGCAAGGAGCTGGTAGCCCAGGCGATCCACCAGGAGAGTCCCCGCCGCGCCGGGCCCTTCGTCTCCGTGAACTGCGGGGCCATCCCCGAGGGCCTGCTGGAGT
Organism: Candidatus Rokuibacteriota bacterium; assembly: GCA_037443505.1. Lineage (GTDB taxonomy): Bacteria > Methylomirabilota > Methylomirabilia > Rokubacteriales > CSP1-6 > JBBIOF01. Next base: position 14,595 of record JBBIOF010000006.1, on the reverse strand, counting down.
CGGAGCTGTTCGGGCACGTCAAGGGCGCCTTCACGGGCGCCGTGAGCACCACCCAGGGCCTGTTCGCCGCCGCCGACGGCGGGACGCTGTTCCTCGACGAGGTCACCGAGCTGCCGGCGCCGGTCCAGGTCAAGCTCCTCCGCGCCATCCAGGAGCGCGAGATCCGGCGGGTGGGCGACACCAGGGACACCCGGGTCGACGTGCGCCTCATCGCCGCCTCGAACCGCGACCTCGCCCGGGCCGTGGCGGACGGGGTGCTGCGCGAGGACCTCTACTACCGCCTCAACGTGATCCCCATCCACCTGCCGCCGCTCCGTGAGCGACGGGAGGACATCCCCCTGCTGGTCGCCCACTTCATCCAGAAGCTGGGGCGGGAGCTGGGGCGCAAGGTGACGGGCGTCAGCCCGGCGGCCATGACGGTGCTCGAGGGCTACCACTGGCCCGGCAACATCCGGGAGCTGGAGAACGTCATCGAGCGGGCCATCGTCCTGGGCGGCGGTGAGGTCCTGGACGTGGACGCGCTGCCGGTGGGCCTCCAGGCCCCGGGCGAGCCGCCGGACCTGCCCGTGGAGCTGGGCGCCCCGGGATTCAGCCTCGACGAGACGCTGGAGCGCATCGAGCAGCGCTACATCCGGCTGGCGCTGGAGCGCACCGGGGGCGTACAGATGCGGGCGGCCGAGCTGCTGGGCATGAGCTTCCGCCAGTTCCGGTACAAGCTCCAGAAGCTCCGGCTGCGGGCGTCGGTCCGCTCGCCGGGGCCGCCGGCCACGTGACCGTCGCCTCCCGTTACACCCTCAAGCCCGATCCCCACAGCAGCCACTCGATCATCCTCCGGTGGGCCGGCCCGGGCGAGGGCCGCCGTCTGCTCGACGTCGGGGCCGCCGACGGGCTGCTGAGCCGTCACCTGACGGCCGCGGGCTGGCGGGTCACGGGGATCGAGGGCGACCCCGAGCTGGCCCGGGCCGGTGCGTCCCACTGCGAGCGCATGGTGGTCGCCGACCTCGACCGGGAGGTCCCCGACCCCGGCGAGGAGTTCGCGCTCATCGTGTACGGCGACGTCCTCGAGCACCTCCGCGAGCCCCTGGCCGTCCTCCGCGCGCTGAACCGCCGGCTGGCCCCGAACGGGCGCGTCATCGTGTCAGTCCCCAACGTGGCGCACCTGTGGATCCGCGTGTCGCTGCTGGCCGGGCGGTTCGAGTACGCCGACCGCGGCATCCTCGACCGCACGCACCTCCGGTTCTTCACCCGTCGCTCGCTCCGCGCCCTGCTGGCCGAGGCCGGCCTCCACCCCGTCCGCGAATCGGCCACCCCCGTGCCCCTCCACCAGGCCGTCCCGCCCCGCTGGCATGGCGTCGTCCTGGACGGCGTCCACGGCCTCAGCGCCGCGGCGGCCAGGCTCCTGCCGGGGCTGCTCGGCTACCAGTTCGTCGTGCTCGCGGCCCCCGGCGGAGGCGGGTGACGAGTTTTGTCAGCGCGGCTGCCAGAGTGAGTCAGCCGAGCCTCCTCGACGTCCTGGCCACCGCGCACGAATTCCTTGATTTTCCAAGACTCCTCGACCTCTCCCGGGTCTGGCATCCCCCGTGCAGCCTCGCGGGGCAGTCGCGGTCGACCCGCGGACTCAAAAAGGGGGAAGGCATGATCCAGTTCTGGCGCAGCAAACGCTTCACCGTGGGGAATCAGCGCGGCTTCACGCTCATCGAGCTGATGATCGTGGTGGCGATCATCGGCATCCTGGCCGCCATCGCCATCCCGCTCTACGCCAACATCCAGGCGCGGGCGCGGATCGCGAAGGCGCAGGCGGACGTCCGGTCGCTGGCGTCGGCGGTGACGATGTACTCCGCTCACATGGACGGCAGCCTGCCCACCGCGCTGTCCCAGCTCACGTCGACCGCCGTCAACTCGGCCAACCAGACGGCCGGGCCCTTCATGGCCCTCGTGCCGACCCCGCCGGCGGGCTGGAGCGCCTCGTACAGCTACAACACGGGCGCGAACGGCACGTTCACCATCTCCGCGACGGGTGACAGCGCCACCGCCAGCGCGCCGTAACGACCGGGTCGCACCTCGCGAGCGGTACGCACCGGGCGGTGGCCCACGCCACCGCTCGGTGACTTTTTCGCGACCTCCTGGAGCGTGAACGCCCGATGACGAAACCGACCGCCCGCCCCACCGCCCGCGACCGGGTCCTCGGCCCGGCCCTGCCCCTTGCGGCGGCCGCGGTGACGGCCCTCGTGTTCGCCCCCGCCCTCTCCAACGGATTCGTGAACTGGGACGATCAGATCAACTTCCTGAACAATCCGGCGTACCGGGGGCTGCGCTGGGCGAACCTCCGCTGGATGTTCACCACGGTGCTCATGGGGCACTACATCCCGGTCACCTGGCTCACCCTGGGCCTGGACTACGTCGTCTGGGGCATGGAGCCCTTCGGCTACCACCTGACCAACGTGGTGCTCCACGCCGCGAACGCGGCGCTGGTCGCGCTCCTGGCGCTCCGCCTGATCGCCCGCGCGACCGGGGCGTCGGGGGCGGCCCTCCGGGCGGGGGCCCTGGTCTCCGCCCTTGTCTTCGCGATCCACCCGCTCCGGGCGGAGTCCGTGGCCTGGATCACCGAGCGCCGGGACGTGCTCTCGGGGTTCTTCTTCCTGCTGACGATCCTCCTCTATCTTGTGGCCGCCGAGCGGGCCGGGGCCCCGCGCCGACGGCTCCTCGCGGGCTCCGCGGCCTGCTACCTCCTCGCCATGGGCTCCAAGTCCATCGTGATGTCCCTGCCCCTGGTGCTGGTGCTGCTCGACGTCTACCCGCTCCGGCGGCTCCCCGGGGACCCACGGACCTGGCCCCGCCCGGCGTACCGCCGGCTGTGGCTCGAGAAGCTCCCCTACTTCGTCATCGCCATCGCCGGCGCCGTCGTGGCCTACCACGCCGTGGCCGTCAACGCGTTCCTCACCCCGATCGAGCGCTACCCGTGGTCGGCCCGGGTCGGCATGGTCGCCTTCAGCCTGTGGTTCTACGTCTCCAAGACCGTCCTGCCGCTGGCGCTGTCGCCGCTCTACGAGCTGCCCGCCACCATCGATCCCCTGCGCGGGCGCTTCCTCCTGAGCCTGGTCGGGGTCGCGGCCATCACGGCCGCGGTGCTCGCCCTGCGTCGCCGGTGGCCGGCGGGGCTCGCGGCGTGGGTTTACTATGGGATCGTGATCGCGCCCGTCTCCGGCCTCGTCCACGCCGGCCACCAGCTCGCGAATGACCGCTACAGCTACCTGTCCTGTCTGGGCTTCGCGGTCCTGGCCGGTGGAGGAGTCTCCGTCGTCGCCCGGTGGGCGGCCACGGGCAGGCTCGGACCCCGCATGGCGAGGCTGGCCGTCGCCGGCGGCGCCGTCGCCCTCGCCGGTCTCGGTGCGCTGACATGGCTTCAGGTCCAGGCCTGGCGCGACAGCGACACGCTCTGGAGGACGGCCATCGAGGCCGACCCCAGCTGCTCCATCTGCCAGGCGAACCTCGGCGTCACGCTCGTGAGCGCCGGGCACATCGGGCTCGCCAAGGAGCGCTTCGAGCGCGTCGTCGACCTCCGGCCCGACCGCGTCCGGACGCACCTCCATCTGGGGCTCGCGCTGGCCAATCTGGGCCAGCTCGACGAGGCCGTGGACCAGTTCGAGCGGGTGCTCGCCCGGTATCCCGACGACGCGGCCGCCCTGACCAACCTGGCGGTGACGCTCGGGCTCCTGGGCCGCCACGCGGAGGCGCTCGAGCACCTGCGCCACGCCGCCCGGGTGGACCCCGGCGGCGCCCACGTCCAGGCGAACCTGGGGGGTGCCCTCCTCGAGCTCGACCGGCCCGGCGAGGCCCTCCACCACTACCTTCGGGCGGTCGAGCTGGACCCGAAGCTGCCCCTGGCGCGCTTCGGGCTCGCCCGGACGTACCTGGCGCTCGGGCGGAAGGACGACGCCCGGCGGGAACAGGAGGCGCTCCGGAGGCTGGACCCGCGGCTGGCCGACCGGCTGAAGCTCGAGGCCGGACGCTCCGCGGCGCTCGCACGTTGACGGCGGCACCGACCCTCGTCGTCACCGTCCTCCTCGGGCTCGTCGTGGGAAGCTTCCTCAACGTCGTCATCACCCGCCTGCCCGAGGGGCGCAGCCTGGTGACGCCCCGGTCCGCCTGCCCGGCCTGCGGGGCCGCGATCGCCTGGTACGACAACGTGCCCCTCCTCTCCTTCGCCGTGCTCCGCGGCCGCTGCCGGTCCTGCGCGCGGCCGATCTCGTGGCGTTACCCGCTGACCGAGGCGGCGACGGCGGTGCTCTTCGGGCTCGCGGCCGCCCGCTTCGGACCCGCGCCCTCCCTCGGAGTGGCCCTGCTGCTGATCGCGCTGCTCGTGGCGATCACCGGGATCGACCTCGAGCACCAGATCATCCCCGACGTGATCACGCTGCCGGGCACGGCCGCGGGGCTGCTGGCGAGCCTGCTCACCGGCGACGTCCCGTGGGTCGACAGCCTCATCGGCATCGTCGCCGGCGGGGGCCTCTTCCTCTTGATCATCCTGGCCAGCCGGGGTGGAATGGGGGGCGGCGACGTGAAGCTCGCGGCGATGCTCGGGGCCTTCCTGGGATGGAAGGTGATGCTCCTGTCGGTCCTCCTGGCGGTCCTGGCGGGCGGGGCGGTGGCCGTGGCGCTCCTGGCGTCCGGCCGGACCGGCCGCAAGGACCCCATCCCGTTCGGCCCCTTCCTGGCCGGCGGGGGAGTGGTGGGGCTCCTGTGGGGGGAGGATCTGCTGGAGTGGTACCTGGGCGTCTTCGGAGCCTGACGACCGCTCCGGACCCGCCCTCTCGCCGCCGATTACCTGCAGTAATCCTATGAGACCGACGTCCCCGCGGGCGGAGTCCGGCTTCAGCCTCCCGGAGGTCCTGGTGGCCATGGCCCTGCTCACCGTGGGGATCGTGGGGGTCGGCGCGGCCCTGACCGTGCAGAGCGGCGGCATCGCCAGCGGGGCCGCCACAGGCCTGGCCGCCGTCACCCGGGCGAACTACCTGGCGACCGCCGCCCTGCTGGCCCAGGAGCGGATCGAGCAGATGAAGGCGGCGCCCTACAGCTTCACCGGCCCCGTCGACCAGCTCCTGCCCGCGAACTTCCCCGACGAGGCGTACGGCGCCATCCCGGACAATCCGGGGTTCCGCCGGTCCGTGACCATCGAGGACAACACTCCCCGGGCGGACGCAAAGACGGTGACGGTGCGCGTGTTCTTCCGCCCGCCCCTCGAGTCGGGACTGGCGGGGGAGGAGAGCGTGCTGGTCGCCACGATCATCGCGAGGCGGCCGTGATGCGGCCGGCCGGCGGACGCCGCGGGGCGCAGGCGGGCTTCACGCTCGTGGAGCTGCTGATCGTCGCCGCCGTCCTCGGCTTCGCCATGGCCGCCGTCTTCGGGATCTACCAGGTCACCCAGCGCGCGGCGCTGTACGCGCGCTCCGGCGAGGACGCCCAGTCGTCCGCCCGGGCCCTCCTGGACCGCGTGGCCGCCGACCTCCGGATGATGAACGCGGCGAGGCCGATCCCCGCCCCGCCGTCCACGCCCACCGGCTTCGTCACCGCCGCGAGCGGCACCGCCATCACCTTCCTCGGCGACATCGAGAGCGACACGCTGGACGCCGGTCGCAACGACGCGACCCTGGCGGTGCCCGCCGACGCGGGCGCCACCACGATCCAGGTGAGCTCCGCGGGGGGCTTTGCCGTGGGGGAGACCCTCTACGTGGAGGACGGGACGATCGAGGAGACGGTCCCGATCAGTGGCGTGTCGGGCACGACCCTGACGCTGGGGGCCGGCCTCGGCACCTGGTATCCCGCCGGAGCCATCGCGCGGTCGGTGGAGCGCGTGACGTGGGCCTGGGATCCAGGGTCCGGAACCGTGTGCCGCAGCCTCGGGGGCGCCTGCACGGCGCCCTACCCGGCCGACCTCGTGGTCGCCACGGGCGTGACGGACTTCCAGATCACCTACTTCGACGCCGGCGGCAACGCCATCTCGGCCGCCGACCTGGGAACCCAGGCGGGCCGGGACTCGATCCGGCGCGTCGGCGTGGCGGTCACGATCACCGTCGGCGAGGGCGACCAGAGGGTGAGCCGTCGGATGGAGATCCAGGTGAGGCCGAGGAGCCTCTGATGGGCGCCGTGAACGACCGCGGCGTGGTCCTGCCCCTGACCCTCATCGTGCTGGTCGTGCTGGCCAGCCTGGTCACTGCGCTGCTCGCCCTGGGCGTGACCGAGCCGCAGATCTCCGCCAACCTGCTGCGCGGCCAGCAGGCGACCGGGCTGGCCGAGGCCGGCCTGGAGCGGGCGATCGCCCACTTCCAGGACCCGGCGAACAAGCCCGCGGTCGACACCGCGTGCGTCACCCTGCCCTGCGGGGCCGGGGCCACGTTGTGGCAGGACGTCGCCCTGGCCGGCCAGGGCACGTACACGGTCACGTGGCGGCCCATCGCCTTCGCCACCGTCCTGGTCGAGTCGCGGGGCACCACGGGTGGCGTGCTCGTGGCCGAACGGACGGTGCGGACGGTCCTCACGACCCAGTACGACAGCCGGTACGCGATCCTGGCCCGGGAGGTGGAGGCCGGCGGAAACGGCCGGGTCCTCGGCTCCCTCGGCCTGGTCCACGGCAACGAGGAAGTCGAGCTGACCGGCTCGTCGTGGGTCGCCCAGACGGCGACCACCGCCGGATCGACGTGCGCGGGCTGCAACGCCGACCACGTGGGAAACGCCCCGGGCAGCGGCACCGGCCGGCCCGAGCAGCCGATCCCGAGCATCAGCCCCGCGAGCCTGCTCCCGAAGGCCGACTTCGTCTTCGGGGACGACGCCGTCCCGTTGCCGGCCGGCGCGACGGGCTGCACCAGCCCCACCGTGATCCCCAGGGACCAGATCTACGTCAGGGCGGAGAACCGGTGCGTGAGCTTCCTGACCGACGTGCGCTTCCTGGGCTGGATGCCGACAGCCCGCAGCGCCGGCAGCTGGTCCTACTCGGGAGTCACGACCCCGCCGAACGGCACCTTCTACGCCTCGGGCGAGATCAGGCTCCAGGCGAGCCCCGGCACGCCCGGCTCGCCGTGGAAGGCGACGCTGGTGGCGGCGAGCGTCGACATCCAGGGGCACCCGACCATCGAGCCGTACATGCGGGACCTGCTGATCGTGTCCGGCCGCGTCGAGATCAACGGCACGGGGGGTGACGCCACCCTGGCGGGCGCCGTCGTGGCCTCGGGCGATGTGCAGCTTTCCGGCGGGCTCAGCCTCACCGGCAATGTCCTGTCCCAGGGCGAGGTGGAGCTGAAGGGCAATGCGACCATCACGTACAGCTCGAAGACCCGTCTCCCGGTCACGGGCGCGCTCCGCATCGTCTCCTGGAGCAGCGTGCCGCGGTAGGCGACCGGCCACAGGCTCCCGGTCAGCAAGTCCCTCCCGGAAGTCTCAGCAGTACCGCACATTCTGGCAGGCAGTCCGTGCCATTGTGGCCAGCCCGCAAGCGATTCCGTCCCGGCCGGGCGCCGCCGGGATGCGCCGGGGAGGAGGAGCAATGACGCCAGGTTACCCCACCAGGATCCCGGTCGCCCGCCCCAGCGCCAGTGTGGCGCCCTCCTTGCTTCGTACCCCTGACGGTCGGCTTCCGGAGCGGGTCGCCCGGAAGGGGACGACAACGTGGATGCAGAGGGGAATCCGGCGGTCAGGAACCAGCAGGGGCTTCTCCGCGGCGGAGCTGGTCGTGGCCGTGGGGGTGATCGGCATCCTGACCGCGATCGCCGTGCCGTTCTTCCTGAGCTACTGGCGGGCGGCCACGCTGCGGGCCGGAGCCCAGGAGCTGGCGACGATCCTGAACGGGGCGCGCCAGCTGGCGATCAGCCGGAACAACAGCGTATGCGTGACGAACGACGGGACCTCGGTTCAGTACCGCATCGGCACCTGCACCAGCCCGGTCTGGACCGGGCCGTCGACCGATGGGAGCGGCGCCATCAGGCTGTCGAACGACCTGCGGGTCACGGGGAGCACCGCGAACCCGGTCTTCAACTACCTGGGAGCGGCGAGCCCCGCGGCCACCTTCACCGTCCAGAACCCGCGGGACGGCTCGACGCTGACCGTCACGGTCTCCGCGTCCGGTCGCGTCAGCATCCCCTAGCCGGCACCCAGCAGGGACTCACCCTGGCCGAGGTCCTGGCCGCGATGGCCGTCATCGCGGTCGGGCTCCTGGGGCTGCTGGCCGTGGTGCCCGTCGCCGGCTACGGGGTGCAGGAGGGCAACCAGCTCTCCACGGCCACCTTCCTGGCCGAGCAGAAGCTGGAGGAGATCCGCAGCGCCGTCTGGACGTCCTCCCCGTCTCCCGGGACGGACTGCCTCGGGCTCGGGGCGGGCGCGGCCCCCACGTCCACGACCTGCACCCGGAGCGCGCCGACACCCTGCGTGGCGGGCGCCGCCTGCACGACGTTCCCCGACGAGCCGTCGGTGCCGGGACATCCCGCCTACGGGCGCACGGTGCGCATCGACGACTGCAGCGTCACGCCGTGCGGTGGGGTGACCCACCCCGACCTCAGGCTGGTCACGGTCAGCGTCTCGTACACGCCGCTCACCGGGACCGGCGTCGGCACCTCGCCGAAGACCCTCCAGGTCCGGCTCCTGGTCGCCAAGCGGTCATGAGCTCCCGCGGCTTCGTGCTCGTGGATCTCCTCGTGTCCCTGGCCATCCTCGGCCTCGTGCTGGCCGGTCTCCTGGTCCTGCAGCAGCAGGGACAGACGGCCTACCTGATGGGCGCCGCGCGGGTGGAGGCGCAGCAGACGGCCCGGGCGGCCCTCGACCTCTTCACGCACGAGATCCGGCTCTCCCGGGCGGTGACCGCGGTGGCCGCCGGCTGCGGCAACCCCGCCGTCGGCGCCGACGACATCACCTTCGACCTGTACGACGAGGCGACGGCCACGTGGGTCCCCGTCCGCTACCGCAAGACGGGCACCACCCTGGAGCGCACCTACAACGGCGCCGCCAACGTCATGGCCGGAGGCGTCCGGGCGCTGAAGATCCTGTGCTACGACGTCGCGGGGCTGACCACTTCCGTCCCGGCCGACGTGCGGAGCGTGGCCGTCACCCTGAGCCTCGACGCCGACGAGTCCGGGACGGGCGGCTCCGTGACGCACCAGCTGATGGTGGCCGACTCGCGCGTCCGCCTGAGGAACCTGCCATGAACCAGCGAGGTGTCGCGCTGCCGAGCGCCCTGCTTGCCCTGGCCATCCTCTCCGCCCTGATGGTCGCCTTCGCCATGCTGGCGGGCAGCGAGCCGACCATCGCGAACAACCACGCCCAGAGCGCCCGGGCGCGGGCCTTCGCGGAGTCGGGCGTGGAGCGGGCCATCTGGGCCCTGTCCACCCCCGCTGCCTCCGGGCTCACGGACCCGCTCCCCAGCCCCATGCCGGCCGCCTACGCCGGCGGGTTCACGATCGTCGAGTCCAGGAACGGGGCCACCCTGGGCGGCTTCCGGCTGACCGTCGCCCCGGGCAGCAAGCCGACGGAGCGCACCGTCACGTCGGTCGGGTTCACCCCCGACGACGTCGCCCCCCGGGCCATCCGGAAGATCGAGGTAACGCTGGCCAAGATCAAGGCCTTCGACCCCAAGTGCACCATCTGCCTGGGTGGGGAGAGCCCGCCCGGCACGACCTCGACCCTGCAGGTGGGAGGCAACGCGTCGATCAACGGCTCCAACCAGACCGGCAACAATCCGCCGGCGGCCTCGTACTGCGGCGGCCAGGCCCCGCCGGCCACGATCATGACCACGGGGACCGTCCTGACCAACGGCAATCCCCAGATCATCGCCCCCCCGGGTGGCGGCGCCATCGTGACCGGCGCGCCCAGGTCCGACTTCGACTCCCTGACGCTGACCGACGACGACATGGCGGTGCTCAAGTCCATCGCCATGTCTCGGGGGACCTACTACCGCGGCAGCCAGACGTGGGAGAGCCCGCCGCCGGACGGCATCGTCTTCGTGGACACGCCCTCGGGGAACCCGCTGAGCCTGAGCTCGCCGTCGTCCGACCTGATCACCGTGGACATCCACGGCAACTGGTCATCGACCTGGAAGGGCTGGCTGATCGTCGCCGGCAGCATCGACATCATGGGCGACATCAAGATGCAAGGGCTGATCTACGCACAGAACGACATCGTGATCCACGGCAACGGCAACGGCGGGATCCGCGGCGCCATCGTCGCCACCAACCGCCGCGACACGGTCGCCAGCCAGGTCGATTCCGAGGACATCGGCAACGGGCGGCTCACCTTCGACTGCCCCGCCGTCCGGGACGGCGGCGGCACGATTCCCCAGGGCTGGTTCGTGAAGCCGGGGACGTACCGGGAGGTGTCGGGGTCGTGACCTCCCGGCTCGTCCGGCCGGCGCTCGCGGCGCTGGCCCTGATCGCCGCAGCCTGCCAGGCCCCGCCCGCCCCGGTTCCTCCCGCAGCCCGGGCCGTCCAGACTCCGGACGATCTGGACGGCGCCCTGGCGCGGCGGGACTGGACGGCGGCCTCACGGCTCGCGCGGGCGGCGGTCGCCCGCGACCCGGCCAGCGTCAGGCTGCACTACGCGCTGGCGGTCTCCGCCTCGTACCTGAACGCCCGCGAGGAGGCGGCCCGAGAGTTCCGGTGGGTCATGGAGCACGCCGCCTCCGGCTCGGAGGAGGCCAGGATCGCCCGGGCGTGGCTGGCGGAGGCGGGGGAGCTGAGGGACGACGGCGTGTCGGCGATGGTTCGTCCCCGGCGGGCCGGGGAAGCGTCCCTGTCCGGCACCGTCACGTGGGCCGACGCGGGGCGGCCACCGGCGCCGAAGGTCCGTCAGGTCCTCCTCCTCATCGGGCTGGAGGGCCCCACGCGGGGCGTCCGCTACCGGGTGCGGAGCGGGGACGACGGGCGCTACGAGTTCCGGTCGGTGGTGCCCGGTCAGTACAAGCTCACCGACGCCATCGCCGGCCCGCCGCTCTGGCGCCTCCGGGTCGCCCTCGAGCCGGGCCAGGGCGCCACCCTCGATCTGTCGCCGGGCAACAGCGCCGCCGTGCGGGACGACTTCCCCGAGCGGGGCGGCCGCTAGAGCCGGAGCGCTGCTCGCCGAGCGCCCCGTGCCCGCGGAAAACGTTGGTCCCCCGAAAGGACCCCCCTATACTGAGAAGCGAGTGAAAACCCATGCTTAAGATCCCGTTCTTCCGGCGCACCCCCGAGACGTTCGGCCTCGACGTCGGCTCGAGCGCCATCAAGGTGGTGCAGCTCGACACGGCTGGCGACGCCTACCGTCTCGAGGCGCTCGGCATCACCTCCCTGCCGGTCGACGTCATCTCCGAAGGCGTGATCAAGGACCCGCCCACGGTCGCGGAGGCGATCAAGGAGGCGGTCGGGCGCGCCGGGGTCCGCTCCAAGGAGGCGGCCATCGGGGTGTCCGGCCGGGAGCTGATCATCAAGAAGGTGCAGATCCCGGAGGTCCCGCCCCGGGAGCTGCGCGACGCCGTCCAGCTCGAGGCCGAGCACCACATCCCCTTCGCCATCGACGAGGTCTTCCTCGACCACCACGTGATGAGCCGCCACGACGGCCAGATGGAACTGATCCTCGTGGCGGTCAAGAAGTCCAAGGTCATCGAGTACGTGGGTGTGGTGGAGGAGGCCGGGCTCAACCCCGTGGTGGTCGACGTGGACGGCTTCGCCCTGGGCAACCAGTACGAGCTGAACCACGGCAGCGACGGCGGCGAGGCGGTCGCCCTCATCGACATCGGCGCCTCCGTGATGAAGACCAACGTGGTCCGGGCGGGCACGTCGATCTTCGCGCGGGACATTCCCTTCGGCGGCAACAACTACAGCCAGGCGATCGCCCAGCACCTGAAGATCCCCTTCGAGCAGGCCGAGGCGGCGAAGCTGGGACACGACGTCGGGGTGAGCTGGGAGTCGCTCGTGCCGGCCCTGGAGGCGGTTTCCCGCGAGTTGTCGCTGGAGGTGCAGCGCACCTTCGACTACTTCGCCTCGACGGCGGAGTCGGAGCGGATCGGCAAGATCATCCTGGCGGGCGGCTGCGCCCAGCTCCCTGGGCTCACTGATTACCTGTCGTCCACGTGGGGGATCCCGGTGGAGCTGGCCCGCCCGTTCGCGAGGATCAAGGTGGGCCCGGCCCACGCCGACGAGGTGGCGGCGGCGGGGCCGTCCCTCGCGGTCGCCGTCGGGCTGGCCCTCCGCCACCCGGGAGACAAGATCGCATGATCCGGGTCAACCTCGCGCCCGCCGGAGCGCGCCCCCGGGCGGGGCGCCGGATCCAGGTGCCGAGCCTCAACCTCGGCATCGCCATCCTCGTCCTCTACGTGGCGGCCGCCGGCGGCCTCGCCTATGCCTGGCGGACGCTCACCCTGGAGCAGGAGCAGCTGCAGGCCGAGGTGACCCGCGCGTCGCAGGAGCTGGCACAGCTCCGGGCGATCACCGGCCAGACGTCCCGGGTCAAGGCCCAGCTCGCCGAGCTCAAGCAGCGGCTCAAGACCATCGAGGACCTGACCAGGAACCAGGGACGCTCCATCCTCCTGCTGGACGCGTTCGCCGACGCGCTGCCCCCCGACCTCTGGATCACGGGGATCGAGGAGAAGGCCGCCGTGCTCAAGGTGACGGGCACCGCCTTCTCCACCACCGCGGTCTCGGACCTCATGGCGAACCTTCGACGCTCGGGGAGGTTCAAGGACGTGGACATCGTGATCGCCCGCCAGGATCCCGCCAAGACCCCCCGGCTGGTGACCTTCGAGGTCACCTGCCGGTTCGAGGGCTGACCGTGGCCTTGCCGGCGTTCTTCGACCCCATCGTCACCGCCCCGCGCTGGCAGAAGGTCGTCCTCGGCCTGATGGGGCTCGCCCTGATGGTGGCCGGCGCCTACTTCCTCCTGCTGTCGCCCATCCAGGCGACCGTCACCGCCCTGCGGGCCCAGCACGCCTCGCTGCAGGCCGAGCTGGTCCAGGCCCGGGCGGCCGCGGCCGACCTGGCGCGGACCAGGCGCGAGGCCGCCGAGCTCGAACGGCAGCTCGACGTGCTCAAGGAGCGGCTGCCGAGCGAGAAGGACATGCCTCCCCTGTTCCGGACTCTCACCGATTCCGCCTTCCAGTCGGGGCTCCTGGTCTCGCTGTTCCAGCCCAGGGAGGGCAAGACCCACGACTACTACGTGGAGTACCCCGTCGTGCTGAGCGCCGAGGGCGGCTACCACGAGCTCGGAGAGTTCTTCGAGCGCGTCGCCGGGCTCCCGCGGGTGGTCACGGTGCAGGAGATCAAGCTGACGGGGCTCGCCAAGTCCAGGCGCTCGCTGCGCGCCGACCTGACGCTGGCGACCTACACCTATCGCCCGGTCGGTTCGCCGCCCGCGCCCAAGCCCGGCCAGCCGGGGAGCCGGCGGTGATGGGCCGCAGGTCCACCGCCCTCGCCGGAAGCGTCCTCCTCCTGGCGGCCGGCTGCGGCGGGTCGCCCACCGCCCCGCCAGCCGCGCCGACCCAGGCTCCCAGACCGGTGTCGCCAGCGCCCCAGTCTCCGGTGGCGGCGCCCGGGGCCGTCCCGGTCTCGGCACCCGCTCCAGCTTCGCCGGTCGCCGCGGTGCCGGCCCAGGGGCCGATGGCGCCCGCCGGGGCATCCGCGGCCGCTGCCGCGCCTGGCTACGACTCCAAGGGACGCCGGGATCCGTTCGAGACGCTGGAAACCAGGGAGGGCACCTCCGCCCCCCTCGTGGCCTCCGCCAAGCTCGCCGGGATCGTGCGGAGCCCCCGTGGCCCGATGGCGCTCGTGGAGACCGCCGACGGGCTCGGATACATCTTGAAGCCGGGCGACACGCTCGGGGACGGCCGGCTCGTCCAGGTCGGCCAGGACAGCGTCGTGTTCAGCGTCGTGGCGAGACGGGGCTCGACGACCAACCGCGTCGTTCTCAGACTCCCAGGTGACTGAATGAGAGCACAACGAGGGGGTTCGATCTTCGTGGTGGTGGCGGCGCTCTGGCTCCTGCTGGCCCTGCCCGCCGGTGGCGCGGCGGACGAGGCCGCGGCGCCGGCCCGGCTCAGCAGCGTCCAGGTGACCCAGGAACCCGACGCGGTGATCGTCCACCTGGAGACCGCGGGAGCCGCCAAGTACACCGCCGAGTTCATCGACCGTCCCGACCGTCTGGTCATCGATCTCGCCGACACGGAGTACGGCTGGCGGAAGACCCCGCTCAACGTCACGCGCGACCCCCTCCGGCAGGTCCGCGGCAGCCAGTACCGCAAGGGGATCGCGCGGGTCGTGATGGAGTTCGATCGCCGGGTCGGCTACTCGATTCGCGAGGAGCCCGACGGGCTGTCCGTGATCATTCCGATCCCGGTCGGGACTCAGGCCCCCGCGCCGGCGCGGCAGGCGGCCGCGACGGTGACGTCCCCGAAGCCGGAGGCGGCGGCCGCGACACCGAAGGCTCCTGCGCGCGCCCGGAAGGACGCGGAAAAGACCCCGGCGGCCCCGGCGCCGGCCCCGGTGAAAGAGGCCGAAACGACGCCGGGGCCTCCCGCTCCGGCGGCCGCGCCGGCCGCGGCGCCGAAAGCCGCCGCGATGCCGGCGAGAAATGCCGCGCCGCCCCCCAGGA
>JBBIOF010000005.1:0-20408 GCA_037443505.1 Candidatus Rokuibacteriota bacterium | reverse complement strand
AGGCTGCGGGCCGGCCGTGCGGCCGCGGCGGCTCCGGACACCTCCCCGCTGGGCGGCGGGCGGGCGCGGTTCGTGCTCATCGCGGGCCTGTGCTACGCGGCGTTCGGGACGTCGCTGCAGGTCCTGCACGTTCCCTACGCCGAGGAGACGGTGCTGGTCGTGTCGCTCCTGCTGATCGGGGCCCTGCTGCAGCGCGTGGGGGTGTCGCGGTCCGTGGTGCTGTCCGCGGTGGTGATCTTCCTCTTCCGCGCCACGCCGGTGGTGGGCCAGGGCTACAGCTACTGGGCCATCGACCGCCTCGGCTTCGACGAGCGGTTCCTCGGGCTCCTGGCGCAGGTGAGCGCGGTGCTCAGCCTGGCGGGTCTCCTGGTGTTCCGCAAGACCATCGTGGAGCGGCCGGTGAGCTTCACCCTCCTGTGGGTCGTCCTGGCCGGGACCGCCCTGTACCTGCCGAACATCGGCCTCTTCTACGGCCTGCACGAGCGGCTGGGCATCACCGCCCGGACGCTGGCGTTCATCGACACCACCATCTCGGCGCCGCTCGGCCAGCTCACGATGGTGCCGATGCTGGTGCTCATCGCACGGACGGCCCCGCGCGGCGCCGAGGCGACGATGTTCGCCATCATGGCGTCCCTGATGAACCTCGCCCTGTCCGCCAGCCAGCTCTTCACTCGCTACCTGAACGACTTCTTCGCGGTCACTCAGAGCGACTACTCGAACCTCGGCCGGCTGATGATCAGCGTCGGGCTCCTCGGGCTCGTGCCGCTGCTGGCGCTGCCACTGCTCTGGCGAGAGGAGCGGACGCGCCCGGCCCCCCACGCGGAGCCAGGGCGAGAGGCCCCGGCCCCGACGGCGGCCGGAGGGGGCGCGCGGGAGGCGGGAGGAAAGGCGAACGTCAGCGCCTAGCCTGTTCCCCGGTGACCGCGTCTCCTAGAAGTTGCAGCGGATGTTGTGCTCCGCACACAGCATGCGCGCCTCGAGCGTCGTCAGGTACGGGTCCCTGCTCAGCTGGACGAAGCGCGAGGCTCCTGCGCTCTGCTTCTTGATGACCGGCGAGGCACCCGGAACCAGGGCCTCCTGGGGGATCCGGTAGAGGTCACCGGTACCCAGTTCCACGTAGGTTCCGGGCGACACGATGTTCTCCCAGCTGAGTTCTGGCAGGAACGTCCGATGCTGGGGCTCCACGGACGGGTTTCGCACTTGCTCCATTGCTGCACCCCCATCGTGGCGCTCCCGTCGCGCCCGCGCCCCCGAGGCCGCCAGGAGAGGACGCTGCCGCCCGAAACCGCTCCCGGGCGGCGGCGATCACAGTCCGACGTCATCGACGACAGCGGAGTCTAGGCACAGAAATCAAGGAATGCAAGGAGTCGGACCGCCGGTCGCCGGCGGCCGCCCGCGAGCGTCCCGAACCCTACCTGAGCGGGCTGCCTTCCTCGCTCATCGTGGTCTCGAGGCAGACGGCCTCGACCACCGAGCGAAAGCTCTGGGCGTCGGCGTCGGGCGGGATGGGAAGCCGCCTGAACCTGGTCACGTACTCGACGAAGTCATCGGGAAGGATCAGGAACTCCGCCACCTCGTCCTCCTTTTGCTCTGGTTGTACGATGCAATCACAGTGCCACCGCCGGCGACGCGCCAACCACAACATATCGTACTTCGGGCTCCGACGCACCCCTTCATCTTCCGGGTGGGCCCGGGGAGGGATCGGGGACGGGGTGATCGCGCCCCGGCCGGCGGTCAGCGCAGCACGGCGGGCCCGGAATCCCCCCTCGGCGGCGGGCGATCGACGGCTCCTACTCGATCACGCCGAGGCGGCCGTTGTGGCTGCCGACGTACCAGAGCCGCCCCTCGGCGTCCACGATCATCTTGCGGATGCCGACCTGCTGCGACGGCAGGGCGAACACCCGCACCTGCCCCCTCTTCGGGTCGAGCCTGACGACGGTGTCGGTCTGGATCTCGTTGGCCCAGACGGCTCCCGAACCGTCCACGGTCACCGCGTACGGGCCGCCGCCAGGGCCTGCGGGCAGCAGGTACTCCTTCACCACCGTGCGGGCCACGGGATCGACCTGGATCAGCTTGCCGTGCCCGAACAGGGTGACCCACAGGGACCCGTCGGGCGCCGCCGCCATGCGCCGCGGCCGGGAGCCCGGCGCGAGCGCGAGCTCGGTGATGGCTCCGGTCGCGGGGTCGAGCCGTCCGAGCCGGTCGCCGGTGAGCTGGCAGAACCAGACGGCGCCGGTCCGGTCCAGCGCGATGCCGTAGGGGTTGCCGCGGGTCCTGAACTCCGAGACGGCGCCCGTCCTCGTGTCCAGGCGACCGATGCGCTGGCCATTCTGCACGGTGAACCAGAGGACCCCCTGCTCGTCGATGACCAGCGTGTGCGGATCGCCTCCGGACGGCACGCGGTGCTCCGTCACCCTGCCCGTGGCCGGATCGAGGCGGCCGATCGTGCCGTTGCCGTTGCCCGTGTACCAGACGATGCCCCGGCGGTCCACCAGGAGGCCGTGCGGGCGCGCGCCGGGCGGCAGGTCCCATTCCCTGAACGCCTGCGTCCGGGGATCGAACCGCGCGATCCGGTCGCCGTGCATCACCGCGATGTAGATGGCGCCGTCGGGCCCGGGCGCCGGGTCACGGGCGAAGCGTGGCGTGGGCACCGGCCACTCCGAGATCCGGCCCTCCACCCGCGGGCGGGAGCCCGGCACCACCCCGTAGCTGGAGCCGCCCGCCGCCGCGGGCACGGGCAGGAGCAGGAGCGCGAGCGCGAGCGCGAGCGCGGTCGTAGGTCTCATGGGCGTCCTCCGTGCCGCTCGGCGTACCCCGGCGCCCGCGAGCTGTCAACCGGCGGGCACAGATGGCCGCCGTGGGCCGGCCCGCTGCGGCCGCTCCTCGCGGGCGTCAGTCGTCCTCGCCGAGGCGCTGGAAGACGAGCCCGTCCAGGAGCTTCGGGTAGAAGTGGGTGGACTTCTGGGGGAGCAGCTCGCCGCCCTTCACCACCTCCTCCAGCTCCCGGGCCATGGTGGGCGCCAGGAGGAAGGCCGCCTGGACCTTCCCCTCGCGGGCCAGCCGCACCGCTTCCGCCTGGTCGGCGGTGTACTCGACGTGGGTCCCGGCGTCCAGCCGCTCGTCGGTGATGCCCACCAGCGGCTTCAGCAGGGCCTCGTGCAGGACGGCGACGTCGAGGTCGCGCCATGCCCGGGACGTCCGCAAGGGCCAGGCGACGTTCCGCACCGCGTCCACGCGGAAGCGGAAGACCATCGCCTGCTGCCCGGCCACCACCCCGAAGGTGTGGTGCCGCGGCTTGAACGTCAGGGGGTCCGGCAGCGGGGTGACGTCGAACCAGTTGCGCGCCGCGCGGACCAGCTTGTCCAGCGAGAACGACTCCGCGTGCCTGATGAGCCGATGGTTGGCCAGGATCGTGAGCCCGGGGGCCTCCAGGGCGCAGAACGCCATGAGCTTGTACCGGGCGTCCGGATGCGCCCGCGCGTACTCGACGGCCGTCTCGTAGCGGTGGTGCCCGTCGGCGATGATCACCGGCTGCCGCGCCATGTAGTCCTGGACCCTGGCGATGGCCGCGGGCTGGGTGATGCACCACAGCCGGTGCTGCTCGCCGCGCAGGTCGTGCGCCTCGGCCACCGGCTCCCCGGAGGGGGTGACCTCCCGCATGAGCATCCCCACGGGGTCGCTCACCAGCATGAAGAGGAGCCCGATGTCCGCTCGGGTGGCCTCCAGCAGGCGCATCCGGTCCTCCTTGGGCCCCGCGTGGGTGCGCTCGTGGGGCAGCACCTGGCCCTGCGCGTACTCGGTGACCTCGCCGAGGGCGATGAAGCTGCGCCGGGTGATGGTGCGCTCCCCGAGCCGGTAGACCTGGTGGTAGGCGTAGAGCGCCGGCCGCTCCTCCCGGACGAAGACGCCCTGGCCCAGCCAGGTGTCCAGGACCGTGCGGGCCCGGGCGTAGCGGTCCCCCCCTCCCTCCTCGCGGGGAAGCGTCAGGCGCACGATGTTGTGCTCGCTCATCCGGTAGAGCTGCTCCTGGAGGTCCGGGCCGATCTGGTCGTAGGGCGGAGCCACCACGCTCGACAGGTCCCGGCCGTGCGCAGGGCCGTATCGGTAGCCGCGGAAGGGCTTGATCCTCATGGCGCGCGCCGCGCCCAATGTCGGGTCAAAGGCCGGACAAAGTCAAGAGGCCGAGAGCCCCGGCGGACCCGTCCGCCCGGATCGGGTACACTGGGCCCGGCGCTCGACGCGGCATCCTCCGGAGGCGGCGTGGGATCGAGGGCGGAGTGGGGCATGGCGCTGCTGCGCGTCACGCTCGGCATCGTCTCCGTGATGCACGGCTGGTCCGCGCTCACGCAGGTCGGCCCCGCCGGGACCGCCGCCTTCATCGGGCGGATCGGCTACCCGCCCGGGCTCGCCGGGATCCTCACCCGGTACCTGATCGCCGCCCACCTGGTGGGCGGCCTCCTGCTGATCGTCGGCCTCTGGACGCCCTGGGCGGCGCTCGCCCAGGTGCCGATCATGGCCTCCGCGGTGTTCCTGGTCCACTGGCCGCAGGGATTCTTCCTGCGCGGGATCCTCCTGGAGGGCCCTCCGGTGAGGGCGAGCGCGGGAGGCTACGAGTACCCGCTGCTGGTCCTCGTCTCCACCCTGGCGCTCACCCTGCTCGGGCCCGGGGCGCCCTCGGTCGACGCCGCCCGGACCGGTCGGCCCCGCGTGCTCGTGCCCTGACCGTGCCCCGCACCCACCACCTCGACGCCGGCCGGGTGCACTACGAGTGGAACAACGCGCTGCCGCCGCGCCTTGAGGTCGAGCCCGGTGACACGGTGGTCTTCGACACCCGCGACGCCTCCGACGGCTACTACACGCCCGCCTCCACCGCGGCCGACGTGGCCGTCCGCGGCCCTTTCCGGGGCCACCCGCTGACGGGCCCGGTGCGGGTCACCGGCGCGCGCCCGGGCGACGCGCTCCTGGTCCACGTGGTGGACGTCAAGCCGGCCGCGGCCTGGGGCTGGACCCACGTCCGGCCGGGACGCGGCCTGCTGCCGGTCGAGGACTTCCCGGAGCCCTTCCTCCAGATCTGGGACCTGTCCGACGGCACCCACGCGCGCACGGGGCGCGGGATCGCGGTCCCGCTCGCGCCCTTCGCCGGGGTCATGGGCGTGGCCCTGGACGAGCCGGGCGCCCACAGCACGGTGCCGCCCCGCAAGAACGGCGGGAACATGGACATCCGCCAGCTCACCGCGGGCTCGACGCTCTGCTTGCCGGTGTGGGTGGACGGGG
This sequence comes from Candidatus Rokuibacteriota bacterium, assembly GCA_037443505.1. Lineage (GTDB taxonomy): Bacteria > Methylomirabilota > Methylomirabilia > Rokubacteriales > CSP1-6 > JBBIOF01. Next base: position 15,134 of record JBBIOF010000005.1, on the reverse strand, counting down.
CGCTCTTCAGCGTGGGCGACGCCCACGCCGCCCAGGGAGACGGGGAGGTCTGCGTGACCGCCGTGGAGATCGCGGCCCGGGTGACGCTCCGCTTCGACCTCGCCCCGGGGCGCGGGCCCCGCGAGCCGCAGTTCCGCACCGCGGCCCTGCCGACCGGGGCCGGCGACCGCGGCCCCCACTTCGTCATCACCGCCCACGGCCCCGACCTCCACGAGGCCGCGCGCGGCGCCATCCGCGCCATGATCGACCACCTGGTGCACGAGCGGGGGCTCGGGCGCGCGGAGGCGTACGTGCTCTGCAGCGTGGCGGTGGACCTCCGGATCAGCGAGATCGTGGACGCGCCCCACTGGATCGTCTCCGCCTTCCTGCCCGAGTCGGTCTTCGTCTCGTGAAGATCCCGGAGGATTCCATGGACTACGGCGTCTGCATCTTCGCCACCGACTACGCCATCCGCCTCGACGAGCTGGCCCGCGAGGCCGAGGCGCGCGGCTTCGAGTCCCTCTGGGTGCCGGAGCACACCCACATCCCCACCAGCCGGCGCACGCCCTTCCCGGGCGGCGAGCCGCTGCCCCGGGAGTACTCGCACACGCTGGACCCGTTCGTGGCGCTGACGGCGGCGGCGATGGCCACGACGAGGCTCCGGGTGGGCACGGGGATCTGCCTGGTGGTCGAGCGCGACCCGATCACCACGGCCAAGGAGGTGGCGAGCCTCGACGTCCTCTCGGGCGGCCGCTTCCTCTTCGGCGTCGGGGCCGGCTGGAACGCCGAGGAGATGGAGAACCACGGCACGGCGTACCGGACGCGCTACCGCCTGCTCCGCGAGCGCGTGCTGGCCATGAAGGAGATCTGGACGAAGGAAGCCGCCGAGTACCACGGCCGCTTCGTGGACTTCGACCCGGTCTGGTCGTGGCCCAAGCCGGTGCAGAAGCCCCACCCGCCCGTGGTCCTGGGAGGCGAGGGACCGCGGGCGCTGGACCTGGTGGTCGAGATCGCGGACGGGTGGTTCCCGCGCGGGCGGAATCCCGAGGCGCTCCTGCGGGCCCTCGAGGACCTCCGGCGGCGGGCGGACCGGGCCGGCCGCGACATGAAGACCATCCCCGTCTCCGTGTTCGCGGCGCCGGCCGATCGCGCGCAGCTGGACCGCCTGGAGGCGGCCGGCATCGCGCGGGCGGTCCTGCGCCTGCCGTCTGAGGGCCGGGACACCGTCCTCCCGCTGCTCGACCGGTACGCCGCGCTGGTCCGGTGATCGCCGACCTCCCGGGCTGGGCGCTGGCGCTGCTCCGCGAAGCCCGGGTCGCCCGGCTCGGCACCGCGGACCGCGCGGGCCGGCCGCTCGTCGTCCCCGTCTGCTACGCTCTGGACGAGGAGACGGGACGCCTGTACTCCCCCATCGACGCCAAGCCCAAGCGCACATGGGAGCTCCGGCGGCTGCGCAACATCGCCGACAATCCGCGGGCGTCGCTGCTGGTGGACCGCTGGGACGAGGACTGGTCGAGGCTCGCCTGGGTGATGGCCGAGGGCCGGGCCGAGCTGGTGCCGCCCGGAGCCGAGGTGGCCCGTGGCACGGACTTGCTGCTCGCCCGGTACCCGCAGTACCGGGCCATGGGCCTCGACCGCCAGGCAGGGCCCCTCGTCCGTCTCGTCCCCGACCGCTGGCTGGTCTGGGCCGCGGCCGCGGGGCCGTCGTAGCCGCCGCCCGCCGCCGGGGCCGGGGGCCGGCGGCGCTCGGCGCTTGCCCGGGCGGCCCGGCTCTTCTACCATGGCGGGCGCATGTGGCAGGGCAGCGTCGTCTCCATCCACCTGGCCCCCGAGGCCTCGGCGCCGATGGTCACCGTGCCGGAGGCGCGGGCCGTTCCCGGCCGGGGCCTCGAGGGTGACCGCTACTTCCTCGAGACGGGCTATTACTCGCGGACGCCGAGCTACGGCGGCCGCGAGGTCACGCTGATCGAGATGGAGACCCTCGAGGCCCTGGAGCGCGGTGTGATCAACGCCGCGGGCGAGCGGATGGGCATCAAGCTGTCGGCGGCGGAAACGCGGCGGAACATCGCCACGGTGGGCGTGCCGCTCAACCACCTGGTGGACCGGACCTTCCTGGTCGGCCCGGTGCAGATGCGCGGCACCCGCCTCTGCGAGCCCTGCCAGCACCTGGAAGACCTCGCCCGGCGCCCGCGGCTGGTGCAGGCCCTGCTGCACCGCGGGGGACTCCGCGCCAGGATCCTCACCGAGGGTGTGATCCGCGTCGGCGACCCCGTCCGTCCCGCCTGAGGGCCGTGGCCACCTTCGACGCGGCGGCGGCGGCCCGCCTCGACCGGACGTACGCCGCTCCCGAGATCGCCGAGCAGCGGGTGCGCACGCGGGCAGCGCTTGCGGCGTAGCCCGGCGAGCGGGGCCTGGAGGTGGGCTGCGGGCCGGGCTTCCTGGCCGTGGAGCTGGCCCGGGAGGTGGGCCCCGGTGGGCGCATCGTCGCTCTCGACTCGAGCCCGGACATGCTCGACCGGACGCGGCAGCGCGCGGCCCGCGAGGGCGTCGCCGACCGGGTGGAGGCGGTCCTGGGCGACGCCGCCCGCCTCGAGTTCCCGGACGAGGGCTTCGACTTCGTCGTCGCGGTGCAGGTGTACCTCTACGTGGCCGAGGTGGAGCGGGCGCTGCGCGAGGCGGCCCGCGTGCTGAGGCCGGGCGGCCGCCTGGTGGTCGTGGACACCGACTGGGACTCCTGCGTCTGGCTCACCGCCGACCCGGAGCGGCACCGCCGCGTCCTGGAGGCCCGGCTCCGCGACTTCGCGCAGCCCCACCTGCCCCCGCGCCTGCCCGCGCTGCTGGCGCGCGCGGGGCTCCGGCTGCGGCACGCGTGCGCCATCCCCATCCTCAACCTGCGCTACGAGAGCGGGTCGTTCAGCGGGGACATGCTCGGCGTCATCGCCCGCGCGGCGGTCCGTCACGGGGTCCCGGAGGCCGAGGCCGAGGCGTGGGCGGCCGACCTCAGGGGGCGCGTGGGGGACGGCGACTACTTCTTCAGCGTCAACCGCTTCCTCTTCCTGGCCGACCGGCCGCTGGCGGCGCGGGGCGGCGAGCGGTAAGGTGGGCCCCGTGCGCTTCGAGGTCGAGGTGTACCAGGACGAGTCGGGCGAGTGGGTGGCCACGGCCGTCGAGTACCAGGTGAGCGCCTCCGGCCGGACCGAGCGCGAGGCCCTGGCCCGCGTGATGGAAGCGCTGGCGGCCCACCTGAAGAAGACCGGGCCGTGAAGCCTCGCGCGCTCCAGGGACTCCGGGTCGTCGACTGCTCGCGGCTCATCGCGGGCGGGGTGCTGGCCACCGTGCTGGCCGACCACGGTGCCGACGTCGTCAAGGTCGAGAACCCCCGGGGCGGCGACCCGCTGCGCACCTGGCTGCGCGAGCGGGGCCAGCTCTGGTGGAAGGTCTACGCGCGCAACAAGCGCTCGGTCACGCTGAACCTGGCGGTGCCCCGGGGCCAGGAGATCCTCCGCCGCCTCGCGCGCCGGGCCGACGTGCTCATCGAGAACTTCGTGCCCGGCACGTTCGAGCGGTGGGGCCTGGGCTGGGACGTGCTGTCGGCCGACAACCCCCGGCTCGTGTTCGTCCGGGTGTCCGGCTGGGGGCAGGACGGCCCCTACCGCGACCGCCCGGGCTTCGGGACCATGGTGGAGGCGATGAGCGGCTTCGCCGCCACGACCGGCCCCGCCGACGGCCCGCCCACGCTGCCCTCCTTCCCCATGGCGGACATGGTGGCGGCGCTGGCCGGGGCCTCGGCGGTGCTGGCGGCCCTCCGCTGGCGCGACCAGGTGTCGGGGCGCGGCCAGGTGGTGGACGTGTCCCTGTACGAGCCCCTGGTGTCGCTGCTCGGTCCCATGGCGGCCGAGCACGCGCAGGATGGCACCGTGCGCACGCGGCAGGGCAACCGCTCCAGCAACGCGAGCCCGCGCGGAACCTACCGCACGCGCGACGGGCGGTGGGTGGCGCTCTCGGCCTCCACGCCGGCCTCGGCGGCGGCGCTCTTCGCGGGCCTCGGGCTCGGCCACCTGCTGGACGACCCGCGGTTCGCCACCAACGACGCCCGCGTCGCCCACAACGACCTGGTGGACGCGGCCCTGGCCGAGGCCATCGGCCAGCGGACGCTGGACGAGATGCAGCAGCTCTTCGAGAGCGCCGACCTCACGGCGGCGCCCGTCTACGACATCGCCGACATCACCAAGGACCCGCACGTCATCGCCCGCAAGTTCCTGGTGGACGTGCCCGATCCCGAGCTGGGCGCGGTCCGGATGACCGCCCCCACCCCGCGACTCGCCGAGACCCCGGCCGCGATCGAGTGGCCGGGGCCGCCGCTGGGCGCCCACAACCGCGAGGTCTACGCGGAGGTCGGGATCGACGACGACCAGCTGGAGGCGCTCCGGCGTGACGGCGTGGTCTAGGCCTCCCGCGGCCGGGCTCCCCGGCCTCGCCTGACCCGGAGCGCCCGTGAACCCCTTCGCCGACGCCACCGTGCCCCGTCTGCTGGACGCCGCCGCCGCCCGCTGGCCCGACCGCGAGGCCATCGTGGCCGGGGACGAGCGCGTCACGTTCGCGGCGCTCCGGGATCGGTCGCTCGCGCTGGCCCGGGGGCTGGCGGCGCTCGGTCTCGGGCCCGGTGACACGGTCGCCCTCTGGATGCCGAACCGGCCGGCCTGGTTCGTGGTCCAGCACGCGTGCGCGCGCCTGGGCGCGGTCGTGGTCGCCCTGAACCCGCGCTACCGGGCGCACGAGCTGGCCTACATCCTGGCCCAGTCGGATTCCAGGGCGCTCGTGCTCACCGACCACCTCGGCGGGACCGACTACCTGGCACCGCTGGATGCCGTCCTGCCGGAGCTGCGCCACGGCGTGCCAGGCGAGCTGGACGCGCCGCGGTTCCCGCGGCTCCGGCACGTCATCGTGGACGCGGAGGACCCGCACCCGGGCTGCCACCGCCTGGCCGACGTGGCGGCGCTGGGCCGCGACGCGGCGGTCCTGCCGCCCGGCCCCGGGCCGGACGACGTCTTCACGCTGCTCTACACGTCGGGCACGACCTCCTTCCCCAAGGGCGCCATGATCTCCCACCGGAACTGCGTGCCCCACGGCTGGAGCTGCGGCGAGCGGCTCCGCCTCACGCCCGACGACCGCGTGCTGCACACCCTGCCCGCGGCGGGCACCTGGGGCGGCGTGAACATCCCGCTGACCGCGTGGTCCCACGGCGCGGCGCTGGTGCTGGTGGACGTGTTCGACCCGCAGCGCGTGCTCTGGCTGATCGAGCGCGAGCGGTGTACCGTCTGGAACGCGGTGGACCAGATGGCGCGCGCCGTGCTGGAGCACCCCGGGCTCGACCGCCACGACCGCTCGACGCTCCGCACGGGCGGCTTCGCCGCCACCGGCGGCGGAGGCCACGGCCTGTTCGAGGCCGTGGTGGAGCGGCTGGGCGTGCCCCTCGCGTTCCAGCCGTACGGAATGACCGAGGTGAACGCCATGGCCCTCAACCACGAGCTGGACGAGCCCCTCGAGCTGCGCGCCCTGCCCGGCGTGCTGCCGGCCCCCGGCCTCGAGGTACGGGTCGCGCACCCGGAGACCGGCGCCCCCTGCAAGCCCGACGAGGAGGGGGAGCTGCAGTTCCGCGGCCCGCTGGTGACCCGCGGCTACTACGAGAAGCCCGAGGAGACCCGCGCCGCATTCACCGCCGACGGGTGGTTCCGCTCGGGCGACCTCGGCGTGCAGGACGGGCGCGGCCACACCATCTTCCGGGGCCGCCTGCGCGAGGTGCTGCGGATCAGCCACCACATGGTGGCCCCGGGGGAGATCGAGGCGTTCCTCATGTCCCATCCCGCAGTGGACCAGGCCTTCGTCGTGGGCGTGCCGGACCCCAGGACCAACGAGGCCGCGGTGGCGTACGTGATCCTCAAGCCCGGCGCCCGCGCCACCGAGGAGGAGCTCCGCGAGTTCTGCCGCGGCCGCATCGCCTCGTTCAAGATCCCGCGCGCCGTGCGCTTCGTCAGCGACGTGCCGCGCACGCCCGGCCCCCACGGGGACAAGGTCCAGCGGGGCAGGCTCCGGGAGATGGCTCTCCGGGAGTCCTCGTCGTGAGGAGCCGGGCCACGCCCGAGAGGAGGACCGCGTGAAGCTCGACGTCTCCATGCTCAGCCACGACCTCGCCTCCATGCCCGCCTACGCCCGGAAGGTGGAGGCCCTCGGCTTCGACTGTCTCTGGTCGTCCGAGACCCAGCACGATCCCTTCCTGCCCCTGGCGGTGGCGGCCACGGTGACGTCGCGCATCGGGCTCGGCACGGCCATCGCCGTGGCCTTCCCGCGCAGCCCCATGGTCATCGCCCACGTCGCGTGGGACCTCCAGAAGGCCTCCGGCGGGCGCTTCGTCCTGGGTCTGGGCTCCCAGGTGAAGGGGCACAACGAGCGCCGCTTCTCCGTGAAGTTCGACGCGCCGGGCCCGCGGCTCCGGGAGGTGGTGCTGGCGCTCCGCGCCATCTGGGACTGCTGGCAGAACGGCACCCGCCTGAGCTTCAAGGGCGAGTTCTACCGGTTCGACCTGATGACGCCCTTCTTCAACCCCGGCCCCATCGAGCACCCCCACATCCCCGTGTACGTCGCGGGCGTGAACGAGTACATGTGCCGGCTGGCCGGCGAGGTGTGCGACGGCCTGCACGTGCACCCCTTCAACAGCCCGAAGTACCTCCGGGAGTGCGTCCACCCGTGGGTGGAGGAGGGGCTCCGGAAGTCGGGGCGCTCGCGCCGGGACTTCACCTACGCGACCTCGACCTTCGTCGTGCTCGGCGACACCGAGGAGGAGCGGCGCCGGGCCCGCGAGGCCGTGCGCCAGCAGATCGCCTTCTACGCCTCCACCCGCACCTACGAGCCGGTGCTCGCCGTCCACGGCTGGCAGGACCTGGGACCCAGGCTGCACCGGAAGTCGGTGGAGGGCGACTGGGCCGGCATGGCCGCCCTGGTGACCGACGAGATGGTGGACACCTACGCGGTGACCGGCACCTGGGACACCATCGCCGCCCGCGTCCGGGAGCGGTACGCCGGGCTCCTGGACCGGACGGCGTTCTACACCCCGGGGCAGCCCGTCGTGGACGACCCACGGCTGCCCCGCGTCGTGGAGGAGTTCAACGGATGAACGACCTGTACGACCTCGGCGACCGACCGCCCCTGGGGCACGTACCCGCGCGCATGCACGCCTACGTGGTGCGCCAGAACCGCTTCGGCGAGCCTCGCAAGGCGTGGCAGCGGGAGGTCATCCCCACGCCCGCCATCGGGCCCGACGAGGTGCTGATCTACGTCATGGCCTCCGGCATCAACTACAACAATGTCTGGGCCGCGCTGGGCACGCCGGTGGACGTGATCGCCGAGCGCCAGAAGCTGGGCGAGCCCGAGGACTTCCACGCGGGCGGCAGCGACTGCTCGGGCATCGTGTGGGCCGTCGGGCGCGACGTCCGGAACGTCCGCGTGGGCGAGGAGGTGGTGGTCCACAGCGGCTGGTGGCGGCCCGACGATCCCTGGGTCCGCTCGGGCCGGGACCCCATGCTGGCCGAGAGCACCCGCATCTGGGGCTACCAGACCAACTACGGCAGCTACTGTCAGTTCGCGCGGGCGCAGGCCCACCAGTGCGTGCCGAAGCCCGCGCGGCTCACCTGGGAGGAGGCGGGCTGCTTCCTCCTCTGCGCGTCCACGGCCTACCGGATGCTGATGGGCTGGCCGCCCCACACCGTGGAGCCCGGCGACGCGGTGCTGGTCTGGGGCGCCGCCGGCGGCCTCGGCAGCATGGCGCTCGAGATCACGCGGGCGCTGGGCGGCCGGGCGGTGGCGGTGGTGTCCGACGACGCCAAGCGCCAGTTCTGCCTGGACCACGGCGCGGTGGGCGTCATCAACCGCCGGCAGTTCTCGCACTGGGGCCCGCTGCCCGACACGAAGGACGCCCGGGCGTACGGCGAGTGGATCAAGGGCGCGCGCGCGTTCGGCAAGGCCGTCTGGGACACGCTGGGGGAGCGGGTGAGCCCCCGGATCGTCTTCGAGCACCCCGGGGAGGCCACCCTGCCGACCTCCGGCTTCGTGTGCGCCACGGGCGGCATGGTCGTCATCTGCGCCGGGACCACGGGCTACAACGCCACCCTGGACCTCCGCTACCACTGGATGCGGCAGAAGCGGTTCCAGGGCAGCCACCTCTCCAACGACGAGCAGGCCGCGGCCGTGACCCGGCTGGTGGCCGACGGCCGCATGGACCCGTGCCTGTCGCGGACCTACGACTTCGACGACATCCCCGAGTGCCACCAGCTCATGCTCGAGAACCGGCACCCCTACGGCAACATGGCGGTGCTGGTGAACGCCCGCCGGCCGGGCCAGGGGCGGTCGGCATGAAGGCGCTCGCCTTCGGAGAGTTCGGCGGCCCGGACAAGCTCCGGCTCCAGGAGGTGCCCGAACCCAGGTGCGGCCCCGACGAGGTCCTGGTCCGCGTCCGGGCCTGCGCGCTCAACCACCTGGACCTCTGGGTGCGCCGGGGCCTGCCGGCCCTCAAGACCCCCCTGCCCTTCTGGACGGGCTCCGACATCGCGGGCGACGTCGCGGAGGTGGGCGCGGCCGTGGAGGGCGTGGCGGTGGGCGACCGCGTGGCGGTGAACCCGAGCCTCTCCTGCGGCCGCTGCGAGTTCTGCGTGCAGGGGGAGGACTGCCTGTGCCCGCAATATTGGCTGGTGGGCGAGCACGTTCCTGGCGGGCTGGCCGAGTACGTGGCGGTGCCAGGCGACAAGGTGATACGGCTGCCCGACCACGTCTCGTACGAGGACGCCGCCGCCTTCGTCCTCGTCAACATGACGGCCTGGCGCATGCTGGTCGCCCGCGCCGGCGTCAGGCCGGGCGAGGACGTGCTGGTCCTGGGGGTGGGCGGCGGCGTCTCCTCCACCGCCGTCCAGATCGCCCGCCTCTGCGGCGCCCGGGTGATCGTCACCTCCTCCAGCGACGCCAAGCTCGAGCGGGCGCGCCAGCTCGGCGCCGAGGTGGGGATCAACTACGCGCGGGAGGACTGGGCGAAGGCCGTCCGCGAGGCCACCGGGGGCCGGGGCGTGGACGTCGTGGTGGAGAACGTGGGCGCCCAGACGTGGCGCCACTCCCTCCGGGTGCTCCGCCGGGGCGGCCGCCTGGTGACCTGCGGCGCCACCACCGGCCCCATCGGTGAGACCGACATCCGCGTCGTCTTCTGGAACCAGCTCTCGATCATCGGCTCCACCATGGCCAGCCGCAAGGAGTTCCAGGACGTGATGCGCCTCTTCTTCCAGGGCCGGCTGCGGGCCATCGTGGACGAGGTGCTGCCGCTGGCCGAGGGGGCGGAGGCGCAGCGCCGGCTGGAGGCCGGCCGCCAGTTCGGCAAGATCGTCCTCAGGGTGTGAGGCCGACGGGCCCCGCTCGATTGACGCTGCGCGTACGATAGACAGAGGTGGGAGGACGTCGGTGACGAGCGGCAGCGGCAAGACCCTGGCCATCCTGGTGGGCGGCGGCCCGGCTCCGGGCATCAACGCGGTGATCGCGGCCGCGACCATCGAGGCCCGCAACCACGGCGTCAGGGTGCTCGGCTGCTACGACGGCTTCAAGTGGCTGGTCCAGGGCGACACCCAGCACGTGGTCGAGCTGGGCATCCACGACCTCTCCCGGATCCACTTCGAGGGCGGATCCATCCTCCGCACGTCCCGGACGAACCCCACCAAGACGCCCGACGGGATCCAGCGGGTGGCCGAGACCCTGCAGCGCCTGGGTGTGGACCACCTGATCACCATCGGCGGGGACGACACCGCCTTCGCCGCCTCGCGCCTGGCCCGGGCGATGCCGGGGCTCACGGTGGCCCACGTGCCCAAGACCATCGACAACGACCTGCCCCTGCCCAGCGACATCGTGACGTTCGGCTTCACCACCGCCGTGAACCTCGGCAAGGAGCTGGTGCGGAACCTGATGCAGGACGCGGCCACCACCGAGCGCTGGTTCTTCGTCACGGTCATGGGGCGCCACGCCGGCCACCTGGCGCTCGGCATCGGCGGCTCGGCCGCCGCCACCCTCACCGTGATCGCCGAGGAGTTCCCGGAGGGCCACCTGTCCCTGGACCGCCTGGCGGACGTCCTGGAAGGCGCCATCATCAAGCGCCGCGCCCAGGGTCGGGAGCACGGCGTCGCCATCCTCTCCGAGGGGCTTGCCGAGAAGCTGGACCCGGCCACCCTGGGGCCCGTCGAGCGCGACCAGTTCGGCAACGTGCGGCTCTCGGAGCTGGAGCTGGGCCGCGTCCTGAAGGACAGGGTCTCGGCCAGCCTCCGCGCCCGCGGGATCGACGTCACCATCGTGGCCAAGGAGCTGGGCTACGAGCTGCGCTGCGCCCCGCCGGGCGCCCACGACATCCAGTACTGCCGCAGCCTCGGCTACTGGGCCACCCGCTTCCTGCTGGACGGCGGCAGCAACGCCATGGTCACCATCCAGGCCGGGCGGCTGGTCCCCGTGCCCTTCGGGCTGATGATGGACCACCGGACCGGGAAGATCCGCGTCCGCTACGTGGACGTGGACTCGGAGATGTACCAGACGCTGGCCGCGTACATGATCCGCCTGAAGCCCGAGGACTTCGACACGCCGGAGACGCTGGCGGCGCTGGCCAAGGCCGCCGGCATGAGCGAGCCGGAGTTCGCCGCCCGCTTCGGCCCCCTGGTGGGCCGGGGCCCGGCGACGGGGCGTCCCTAGCCTAGGAGGTCAGCCGTGTACCTCGAGAAGATCGATCGCAACGGGCGCGGGCGCTTCGCCTTCCTCGCCTACGACCAGGGGCTCGAGCACGGCCCCGAGGACTTCCGCGTGAACCCGGAGGCGATGTCGCCGCGCTTCGTCCTGGAGCTGGCGCGCGATCACGACTACACCGCCGTGGTCTTCCAGCAGGGCGTGGCCCTGGCCACCCGCGACCTGTACCCCGAGGTGCCGCGCCTGGTGAAGCTCAACGGCAAGGCCGCCATCGCCCGGGGCGAGCCCTACTCGCCCCTGCTCTGTCCCGTGGAGTTCGCCGTGAAGGCGCTGCGGGCGGTGGCGGTGGGCTACACCATCTACCCCGGGTCGGAGCACGAGGCCCGGATGCTGGCGGAGTTCGCCGAGGTGGTGCGTGACGCCCAGGGCTTCGGCGTGCCCGTGGTCGCCTGGGTCTACCCGCGGGGCAAGGCCGTGACCAGCGACACGGCGCCCGAGGTCGTCGCCTACGCCGCCCGGATCGCCTACGAGCTGGGCGCCGACGTCGCCAAGGTCAAGTGGACGGGCAGCGTGGAGACGTTCCGCTGGGTCTGCCAGGCGGCCGTGGACACGCGCGTGGTCCTCTCGGGCGGCGTGAAGACCGAGAAGCCCGAGGAGTTCCTGAAGATCGTGGAGGGCGTGATGCAGGCCGGCGGCGCCGGCGTCGCCGTGGGCCGCAACGTGTGGCAGCGGCCGCGGGCGGAGGCCGCCGCCATCTCGCGCGACATCATCGCGCGCGTGCGCGCCTAGCCCTCGAGGAGGCTCACCGCCTCCGGCGTGACGACCCGGCCGACCAGGGTCTCCAGGCAGAAGAGGTGCACCGCCTCGGGGTCGTCGCCGCGGTAGCCCACCGACAGGTCGCCCCCGACGGTGATCAGGAAGTCGCCGCCGCGGGTGGAGAAGAGGGCCCCCGCGCCCCGCAGCGCCGGGCAGCGGTGGACGCGCTCCACCACGCCCTCCAGGCGCCTCCGGACCGGGTCACCGCCCTCCTCCACGCCCTGCAGGTATCCGTAGTAGCGGGCGGGAGGCAGCACCAGCTCATAGGGGCCGCCCACGCCGGTGCCGTCCAGCGCCTCCACCGCGGCCAGCACGTCGTCCACCACCTGGCCGGGCTTGGACCAGTCGCGCGCCGCGACGGCCGGCGAGCCGCGGACCGTGAGGAATCCCTGGCCCACCGGGTCTCCGTAGAGGAGGAGGCCGTCCTCGGCCAGGGCCACCTCGCGGGCCGCCGCCTCCGCCTCGCGGGTCTCCAGCGCGGGTGCGCCCCGCTCGAAGTGCTCGATGGCGGTCCACGGCAGCCGGAACTCGGCACGGATCTCGGCGAGCGGCGCCACGTCGGGCACGCAGACTCCCGCCCGCCCCTGGCCCGGCTCGCACCGCGTGGTGGTTCCCAGCCGGACCGCCGGGTGGTCCCAGCCGTGGGGGCCGTCGAAGGTGGCGACGCGGCGTCCGGCCAGCACGTGGCGCGCCGCCCGCACCACCGCCTCGTCGAGCGCCTTCCACGCCCGCCCGGACAGCGGCGCCGACGCGCGGCGGAGCGGATCCATCAGCGCCCCGCCCTGAGGGAGCCCAGCCCCGCGCCCGGCGCCGCCGCGCCGGAGCCGACCAGGCCCCCCGGCGACGCCTCGGCCGCGACGATGGAGCCCTCGGTGAAGAGGTAGGTGCGCAGCGCCTCGTCGAGGCCCGGATCCCGCCGCCGGATCCACTCGAGCAGCATGGCCGCGTGCTCCTTCTCCTCGTCCCGGTTGTGGCGGAGGATGTCCCGCAGGTCGCCGTCGCCCGTGGCGTCCACGCGCTGCTGGTACCAGTCGATCGCCTCCAGTTCCTCCATCAGGCTGACGACGGCCCGGTGCAGGTCGCGCGTGGTCGGGGCGAGGCACGCCTCGGCTTCGTGAAAGGTGGTCGATCCCTGGAGGGCATCGCGTCCCTCCCGGACTCGACGAAGCAGGGGCCGTGCCATCAGCCCCGGTGAAGCGGCGCGATCAGTACCAGCCGGGGTCGCCGGGGAGGAGGGCGCGCTGGCGCCCGCCCTCGGTGACCAGGCGCGGGCGGATCGTGGGGATCTCGCGGCCGGACACCCGGCGCAGCGCCTCGGCGACGGACGGAGCCCCGTCGAACAGGGCGAGATTCTTCATCGTGGGGAGCCGGAGCGAGATCTCGCCGCGCTTCCAGGCCGCGAGGGCCTCGCCGGGCTCGAGCCAGCGGACCCCCACGATCTCGTGCTCGTCGGCCACCGGCGTCTGGCCGGGCGGCATCTCGGCGGCGAAGAAGCGCGTGTCGAAGCGCAGGGGGTGCTCCTCCGGCGTGATCCAGTGCGCGAAGTAGGTCAGGCGGTCCGTCGCCAGGCACAGCTTCTCGGCGCGCACCATGTCCCAGAACGCCCGGTTGTCGCGCTGGCAGGCGCGACGGTGGTCGCGGAACCGGGGCCCCGCGGCCTGGAGGAGCCGGCCGTCGGGGCCGTACGCGAGGAGCACCCCGACCTCCTCGAACGCCTCGCGGATCGCGCCGATCCAGAAGCCGAGCGCGGCCCTCCCGTCGTCGAGCTCGAGGGTGCGGGCCGCCGCGGCGGCGTCGAGGCCGGCGCACCACGCGGCGGCGTCCTCCGGGTTGTCGTCCGCCTCGACCTTGCCCCCGGGGAAGACGAAGTCCCCGGCGGCGAACTTGCTGCGCAGGTGCCGCTCGATGAGCAGCGTCTCGACCCCGCCTCCCGGCCGGTCCCGGAGGAGGACCAGCGTGGCGGCGGGTACGGGGGTCGCGGGCGAGGGCCGGGCGGGCATCGCCCCAATGTGGCACGGCGTTCGGGTCCCTGTCACCCGATTTCCCCGGCCGCCCGGACGACCCGCCGCACGATCACCCCGCGCATCGGCCACGTGATGCGGGCCCGCGCCACCACCTCGGGCGTGGGCCGCCAGCCGATGGCGCCGGTGGAGCCCGTCATGCGCGTCCCTCCCCCCGCCGTCCCGCGCGGACCAGGTCCCGGACCGCCGCGGCGATGCGCGCCCGGTCCGGCAGCACCGCCGCCTCCAGCGGGGGTGCGAACGGCACCGGCACCCCCGGATTCCCCAGCCGCCGCGGCGCCGCCACCAGCGCGTCGAACGCCCGCTCCACCACCTGCGCGATCACCTCGCCCTGGATGCCGCACGGCAGGTACGCCTCGTCCACCACCAGGAGCCGGCGCGTCTTCCGCACGGACTCGACCACGGTCTCCACGTCGAACGGCACGAGGGTCCGGGGGTCGATGACCTCGACCGACACCCCCTCCGACGCCAGGGCCTCCGCGGCGGCCAGGGCCTCGTGCAGCATGACCAGGGTCGCCACCACGGTGACGTCGTCGCCGCGGCGCCGGACCTCGGCACGCCCGAAGGGTACCGACCAGTCCGGATCCCTGAACTCCGGCGGCACCGGCCACCGGGTGCGGTAGAGCATCTTGTGCTCGAAGAAGAGCACCGGGTTGTCGTCGCGGATGGCGGACTTCATCAGCCCCTTCGCGTCCGCGGCCGTGGCGGGCACCGCCACCTTGATGCCCGGGACGTGGACGAACCACGAGTAGAGCGCCTGCGAGTGCTGGGAGCCCGCGCCCTGCCCGCCCCCGCACGGCAGCCGGATCACCATCGGGACCCGCACCTGGCCGCCGGTCAGGTAGCGCAGCATGGCCGCCTGGTGCGTCAGCTGGTCGATGGCCACGGACAGGAAGTCCCCGAACTGGAACTCCACGACCGGGCGCATCCCCCCCATCGCGGCGCCCACGGCGGCCCCCACCACGGCCACCTCCGAGCACGGCGTGTCGCGGACCCGCTCCAGGCCGAACTCCGCGGCCAGTCCCGTGGTCACGCCGAAGGGCGGCGCCCCCGCGATGTCCTCGCCCATCTGGAACACCGTGGGGTCCCGGCGCATCTCCTCGCGCATGGCCTCGTTGATGGCGCCCCGGAAGCTGGGCCAGTCTCGCTCCTCCGGGCGCACCGAGCCGCCGGTCCTGAAGAGTCGCCGGTCGAACACCCGTCCCTCCGTCATGCCCAGAGGTCCTCGAACGCTTCGTGGGGCTCCGGGAAGGGGCTCCGCCGCGCGAACGCCACCGCCGCCTCGACCTCCCGCTCGACCTCCGCCTCCATCTCCGCGGCTGCCCCGGGCGTGAGCACCCCCTCGGCCAGCAGCCGCTCGCGGAACCGCTTGATGGGGCAGTTCTCCCACGCCGCCGCGATCTCCTCCCTCGACCGGTAGTTCTGGGGGTCGTGCGCCAGGTGCCCGCCGAGCCGCACCGTCCTCGCCTCGATGAGCGTGGCGCCGCCGCCCGCTCGCGCCCGGGCCACGGCGGCGGCGACCGCGTCGTGGACGGCGAGCGGGTCGTTGCTGTCCACCACGGCCCC
>JBBIOF010000004.1:0-20918 GCA_037443505.1 Candidatus Rokuibacteriota bacterium | reverse complement strand
CCGCTGGTGCTCGACGTGAAGGAAGGGCTCGCGCTGCTGAACGGCACCCATTTGATGGCGGCGCTGGGCGCGCTGGCCGTGGCGGACGCCGGGCGGCTGGCGCGGCTGGCCGACGTCGCCGGGGCGATGAGCCTCGAGGCGCTCATGGGCTCCGACGTCCCCTTCGACCCGCGGGTGCACGCGCTGCGCCCCCACCCGGGCCAGGCCGCGTCGGCCGCCAACCTGCGGGCCCTCACCCGCGACAGCGCCATCATCGCCTCGCACCGCGAGTGCCGGCGCGTCCAGGACGCGTACAGCCTGCGCTGCATGCCCCAGGTGCACGGAGCCGTGCGCGAGGCCATCGCCTTCGCCCGCGGGATCGTGGAGCGGGAGCTGGGCAGCGTCACGGACAACCCCCTGCTGTTCTGGGAGGAGGGCGACCCCGCCGGCGCGGTCGTGCTCTCCGCCGGCAACTTCCACGGCCAGCCGCTGGCGCTGGCGATGGACACCCTGGTCGTGGCCCTGGCCCAGCTCGCGGGGATCTCCGAGCGCCGCGTGGACCGCCTGGTGAATCCCCTGACGAACGAGGACCTCCCGGCCTTCCTCTCCCCGCGCGGGGGGCTCCACTCCGGCTACATGATCGCGCAGTACGTGGCGGCGGCCCTGGCCGCGGAGTGCCGCGTCGCCGCGCACCCGGCCAGCGTGGAATCGATCCCGACGTCCGCGCTGCAGGAGGACTGGAACTCCATGGGCGCGGCCGCGGCGCTCGGGGCGCGGGACGTCCTGGGACGCGTGCGGCAGGTCCTCGCCGTCGAGCTGGTCCTCGCCGCCCAGGCCCTGGACCTCCGGGCGCCGCTCGTGGGAGGTCTCGGCACGCGGGCGGCCCACGCGGCCGTGCGGGCCCGGATCCCGCACCTGGACGGGGACCGGCTGCTGCACGACGACCTGGCGGCGGCGCTCCGCCTGGTGGAGCAGGGCACCGTGGAGGCCGCGGTGGAGGCGGCCGTCGGACCGCTGACGTGATCGAACCCCAGCACGGAGGGAGGAGGACACCCATGAAACGCCCCGCATCGCTCGTCATCGCCGTGGCCGCCCTGGCGCTGGCCGCCGCCCCGGCGGCCGCCCAGGACGCCATCAGGATCGGCTTCTTCGCCCCGCTCACCGGCTTCGCGGCCGCCGACGGCGCCAGCGCGAGGCACTCCGCCGAGATCGCGGTGGAGGAGATCAACGCGGCCGGCGGCCTCAGGGGCCGGAAGGTCGAGCTGGTGGTCTACGACGACCGCCACGATTCCAAGGAGGCGGTCGCGCTGGCCAACAAGCTGGTGGAGAAGGACGGCGTGGTCGGCGTGGTGTCGGGCTCGTACTCCATGCCGAGCCGGGTCGCCGCGCCCATCTTCGGCAAGGCCGGGCTGCCCATGACCGTGGCCTACGCGGTGCATCCCGACGTGACGAAGGCCGGGCCCTGCGTCTTCCGCAACGGCTTCCTGGGCCAGGTGGAGGGCTGGGCGGGCGCCGAGGCAGCCGTGAAGGTCCACAGGGCCCGGCGGATCGCCGTGCTGACCATCAAGAACGACTTCGGCGCCACCACGGGCGCGGCCTTCATCGAGCGGGCCCGGAAGCTGGGTGCGGAGGTCGTCTCCGAGCAGATCTACCCGCTGGGCGAGAAGGAGTTCAGCCCGTACCTCACCAAGATCAAGGAGCAGAACGTCGACCTGATCTACCACACCTCGTACTACAACGAGGGCTCGCTCATCACGCGCAAGGCGCGGGAGCTCGGCATCACGGCCAAGCTGCACGGCACCGAGGGCATCGACTCGCCGAAGTTCCTGGAGCTGGCCGGCCCGGCGGCCGAGGGCGCCACCTTCACCACCAACCTGAACCGCGACGACCCGCGGCCGGAAGTGCAGAGCTTCCTCAAGCGCTACCGGGCCAGGGCGGGCACCGAGGCGGACATGGTGGGCGCCTCCGCCTACGACGCCGTGAAGATCCTGGCCCGCGCCATCGAGCAGGCGGGGACCGACGCGAAGGCCATCTGCGGGGCGCTGACCGGCCTCAAGGACTACCCGGCGATCACCGGCAGGATCGCGAAGTTCACCCGGGGCGAGGCCACCAAGCCCGTCCAGATCGAGGTGATCCGGGAGGGGCGGATCCGCCACCTGGCGACCATCGACAACCCGGAGGTGATCACGCCGCCGGTCCGCTGAGGGCGTGAGCACCCTCGTCCAGCAGCTCGTCAACGGACTCACCGTGGGGAGCCTCTACGCCCTCATGGCGCTGGGGCTCACCATGGTGTACGGCGTGCTGCGCGTGCTCCACATCGCGCACGCCGGCGTCTTCACGCTGGGCGCCTACGCCGGGCTCTGGGCGTTCCGGGGTTCGGGATCGTTCTGGGCGGCGCTGCTGGCGGCGATGGCGGCGGCCGTCCTGCTGGGCCTGGCCATGGAGCGGTGGGTGTACCGGCCGCTCCTGGCCAAGCCGCCCATCGCCACCCTCATCGCCTCCATCGGCGTCTTCATCGGCCTGGAGGAGCTCTACCGCATCGTCGCCGGCCCCCAGCCCCACGGCTTCGAGGTGCCGCTGGCCCTGCCCGCCCTCCGCGCCGGCGGCGTGCTGGTCACGGCGCCCCAGCTCCTGGTGGCGCTGGTGACCGGAGTCCTGCTCGCCGGGCTCTGGCTCCTGCTGGCGCGGACCGAGCTGGGGCTCGCCATCCGCGCGGCGAGCCAGGACGCCGAGGTGGCCACGGCCTGCGGGATGAACACCCGCCGCGTCGTCGCCCTCACCTTCGGCGTGGGCTCGGCGCTCGCCGGCGCCGGGGGCATGCTCGTGGGCGTCTTCTACAACTCGGTGTCGCCCACCATGGGCAGCGTCACGGCGTACAAGGGCCTGGCCATCATCGTGCTGGGCGGGCTGGGGTCCGTGCCGGGCACGGTGGCGGGCGGCCTCATCGTGGGCGTGGTGGAGACCCTGGTCATCAGCCTGGTGGAGTTCCCGCTGCCGCGCGACGCCTGGGCCTTCCTGGCCATGATCGCCGTGTTCCTGGCCAGGCCCCAGGGGCTGTTCAGCGCCCGGTAGGCCGTGTACGTCTACACCGTCGCCACGCTCCTCGGGATCTACTGCATCCTCACCCTCGGGCTCAACACCATCACGGGGATCGCGGGACAGATCTCCCTGGGCCACGCGGCGTTCCTCGGCATCGGCGCCTACACGGCCGCCATCCTGACCGTGCGCCACGCCTGGGACTTCTGGCCCGCCCTCCTGGCGGCCGTGGCCGTCACCGCGGCGGCCGGCGCGCTGGTGGGCGCCGCCGCCATCCGGGTGCGCGAGGACTTCCTGGCCATCACCACCATGGGGGTGAACTTCGTCGTCGTCGCCGTCTTCCTCTACTTCCCCTTCTTCGGCGGCGCCTTCGGCATCGGCGGGATCCCGGCACCCTCGTGGCCCGGCGGCTCCCTGGGCAAGCCGGGGCTCTTCCTCCTGGTCCTGGCCGGCGTGCTCCTGGCGCTCGGGGTGAACCTCTGGCTGCTCCGCTCCTGGGTGGGCCTGGCCCTGCTGGCGACGCGCGAGGACGAGGACGCGGCCCGCGCGGCCGGGGTGAACGTGCGCCGGTTCAAGATCGTGGCCTTCACGGTGGGCACGGCCCTGGCGGGCCTGGCGGGGAGCTTCTACGCGCACTTCCTCACGTTCATCTCGCCGGAGGACTTCGGCTTCGCCTTCTCCATCACCATCCTCTGCATGCTGGTCTTCGGCGGCATCGGCACCAACCGGGGCGCGATCCTCGGGGCCGGCGTGCTCGGCGTGCTGCCCGAGCTGTTCCGCCCCCTGGCGGACTACCGCATGCTGACGTACGGCGCCATCCTCCTGCTCATGATGCGCTGGGCGCCCCACGGCCTGCTGGGCGACGAGAGCGCGCTCTGGCGGGCGCTGGCCCGCCGCCGGGGCGCGCCGTGACGCTCCTCGAGGTGACGGGCCTCACGAAGCGGTACGCCGGGCTCACGGCGCTGGACCGGGTCTCCTTCGCGGTGAGCGAGGCGGAGATCCTGGGCCTCTTCGGGCCCAACGGGGCGGGCAAGACCACCTGCTTCCACTGCCTGTCCGGCTTCGCCGTGCCCGACGGCGGGCGCGTCGTCTTCGACGGGCGCGACGTCACCGGCTGGCCCCCCCACCGGCTGGCCCAGGCGGGGATCGCCCGCACCTTCCAGATCGTGCGCCCCTTCAGGAACCTCACGGTGCTCGACAACGTCCTGGTGGCGCTGGGCCACCGCCGGTACGAGCGCCTCGGAGCGCTCCTGGGAACGTGGCGGGGGCGCGAGCCGCGGCGCCGGGCGCTCGGCATCCTGGAGCGGGTCGGGCTCGCGGCCGAGGCCGACCGGATGGCGGGGCTCCTGCCCCTCGGCATGCTCAAGCGCCTGGAAGTGGCACGCGCCCTCGCGCTGGCGCCCCGGCTGCTGCTGCTGGACGAGCCCTTCGGCGGGCTCGCGGCGGAGGAGACGGCGGCCCTGGCGGCGCTCGTCGCCGACCTCCGCGCCCAGGGCCTCACCGTGGTCCTGGTGGAGCACCAGATGCGCGTGGCGATGGCCCTGGTGGACCGCGTGGTGGTGCTCGACCACGGCGCGCTCATCGCGGCCGGGCCACCGGATGCGGTTCGCGGCGACGCGAGGGTCGTCGAGGCCTATCTCGGGACGGATGCTGTTGCGCGCGGCCACTGACGTGACGGGAGGCTCCGGGCGCCCGTGAGCCGGCCCCTGCTCCGCATCGGCGACCTGCGCGTGCGCTACGGCGACATGGAGGCCGTGCGCGGCGTCTCCCTGGAGGTCGGCGTCGGCGAGGCGGTCGGGCTCCTCGGCGCCAACGGCGCCGGTAAGACGACCATCCTCAAGACCGTCATGGGCCTGGTGGCCCCGGCATCCGGGCGCATCGAGCTCGACGGGCAGCCCCTGGACCGCCGCCCCGGCTGGGAGCGCGCGCGCGCCGGCATCGCCTGGGTGCCCGAGGGCCGCCGGCTCTTCCCCGCCCTCACCGTGGAGGAGAACCTCCTCGCCGGCGCCTACCACCGGCGCGACCGCCGGGCCGTGCGCGGCGACCTCGACCGGATCTACGACCTCTTCCCGGTGCTGCGGGAGCGCCGCCGCCAGGCCGCCCGCACCCTCTCGGGCGGCGAGCAGCAGATGTGCGCCATCGGCCGCGCCCTGGCGGCGGCGCCGCGCCTGCTCCTGATCGACGAGGCCTCGCTGGGGCTGGCGCCCATCCTGGTGAGCCGTGTCTTCGCCGCCATCGAGCGGCTGGTCGCCGAGGGCCTCACCATGCTCCTGGTGGAGCAGAACGCGCGCCAGGCACTGCGCACGGTGAGCCGCGCCTACGTCCTCGAGGCCGGCCGCGTGGCGCACCAGGGCCCGAGCGCCGATTTGCTGGCCGACACCACGATCCAGCGGGCCTACCTGGGGGGGTGAGCATGGTGCCCCCGGCTGGCCCTCGGAGCCTGACGCGGCGGCTTGACATTCCGCCGTGAACGGGCGCAGAGTCTGGCGTCGGTTCCGACCGCCGGGCCTCGGGAAGGGGTGGTGGCCCTGGACGACAACGCCCACCGCGCGCCGACCGACCCGCGTCGTGAGCGCGGCATCCTCGCCCCGGAACCCCGCTGGCCGGTCCTCGCCGCCCTCGCCGGGCTCTACTTCGTCGCGGGCAAGGCCGGGCTTCACCCCGCGTTCGTGCACGCCAGCGCGAGATCTGGCTCATGTGGTGGCTCGGGGACGCGGCCGGCGCCCTCGTGGTCACCCCGGTGCTCCTCCTCTGGAGCCTGAACCCCCGCCCGGGCGACCTCGCGCGGCGGCCGCTCGAGGCCGCCCTCCTGCTGCTCACCTCCCTGGCCCTCGGCCAGCTGCTCTTCGGTGACCTGCTCCCGCCCGGCGTCCGGGCCTTCTCGCGGGCGTACATGTGCATCCCCGTGCTCCTCTGGGGGGCGTTCCGCTTCGGGCCGCGCGAGGTCGCGACGATCGTGTTCCTGCTCTCGGGCCAGGCCCTGGCGGGCACGCTGCGCGGCCTGGGTCCGCTGGCGGCCGGGGAGCCCAACGACTCCCTCCTCCTGGCGCAGGTATTCGTGGCGGCGATGGCCGTGATGATGCTGGCCGTGGCGGCGATGGTGAGCGAGCGCCGGCGGATCGCCGAGGACCAGCGCCGCAGCGAGGAGCGTTTCCGCCTGGCGGTGGAGGCGGCGCCCAACGCCATGCTCATGGTGGACGGGCGGGGCACCATCGTCCTGGCGAACGCGCACGCGGAGGAGCTCTTCGGCTACCGGCGCGAGGAGCTCCTGGGCCGGCCGGTCGAGGTCCTGGTGCCCGCCAGGTTCCGGGAGACCCACGCCGGCGACCGCGAGCGCTTCGTGGCCGCGCCGCGCGCCCGTGCCATGGGGATGGGCCGCGAGCTCCACGCGCGCCGGTGCGACGGCCGCGAGGTGCCGGTCGAGATCGGGCTCAACCCGCTCACCATCGACGGCCGCACGTTCGTGCTGGCGGCGGTGGTGGACATCTCCGCGCGCCGGAGCGCGGAGCAGGCGCGGCGCGACAGCGAGGAGCGGCTCAGGCTCGCCGTCGAGGCCGGGCGGATGGGCACGTGGGAGTGGAAAATCGCCAGCGGCGAGGTGGCCTGGTCCCCGAGCCTGGAGGCGATCCACGGGCTCGCGCCGGGGCAGTTCCCGGGGACTTTCGAGGCCTACCAGCGCGACATCCACCCCGAGGACCGCGAGGCGGTCCGGCGCGCCCTCGACGAGGCGCTCGAGCGGGGCGAGCACCGCGTGGAGTACCGCGTCGTGCGGCCTGACGGCGAGGTGCGCTGGGTCGAGGGCCGGGGCGGCGTGATCTACGGCCCCGGTGGGCGCCCGGAGCGGATGGTGGGCGTGTGCATGGACGTGACGGAGACGAGGCGGGCGGCCGAGGAGCTGCAGCGCCTGCTCCAGCGGGAGCAGGCCCTCCTGGCCCGCGAGCAGGCCGCCCGCGCCGAGGCGGTGGCGGCGAACCGTGCCAAGGACGACTTCCTGGCCGTGCTCTCCCACGAGCTGCGGACGCCGCTGAACGCCATCTACGGCTGGGCCCAGCTCCTCCGCCGGGGCCGGCTGGAGGAGGCGAAGGTCGGCCGCGCCCTCGACGCGGTCGAGCGCAACACCACGGTCCTGGCCCAGCTCGTCAGCGACCTCCTCGACGTCTCGCGGATCGTGGCCGGCAAGCTGCGACTGGAGATGCGGCCGGTCGAGCTGACCGCGGCCGTGCACGACGCGGTGGACTCCCTGCGGGCCGAGGCCGCGGCCCGGGGCGTCGCCCTCGAGGCCGAGGAAGCCTGGACGAAGGTCACGGTGCTCGGCGATCCCGTCCGGCTCCACCAGGTCGTCGTGAACCTGGTGTCCAACGCCGTCAAGTTCACGCCGGCGGGCGGCCGCGTCACCGTGAGGCTCACGGAGCGCGACGGCCGCGCGGCGCTGGTCGTCCAGGACACCGGACAGGGCATCCCGCGGGAGTCGCTCCCGCACGTCTTCGAGCGGTTCCGCCAGGCCGGCCCGGGGGACCGGCGCGGCAGCCGCGGCGGCCTCGGCCTCGGGCTCGCCATCGTCCGCCACCTGGTCGAGCAGCACGGAGGGACGGTGACCGCGGAGAGCGAGGGCGAGGGCCGCGGCGCGACCTTCACGGTCGAGCTGCCGGCGCCCGGTGCCGGCGGCGCCCCGCACGCCCCGGCTCTCGAGCCTCAGCCGCCGTAGAACACGTTCTCACCCAGCTCCCGCAGCCACAGGGTCGCCTCGTCCGCGCGCCCCTCGGGCGCGCGGGTGACCCCGGCCCCCACCACCTCGCCGACGAAGACGGAGTGATCGCCCCGCTCCACGGTCTCCACGAGCCGGCACTCCACGAACCCCGGCGTGCGCTCGAGGATGGGCGAGCCGGAGACGCCCACCCGGAACGGCTCGCCGGAGATGGTCTGGCCGTCGCGCGCGGCCGGCTTGAAGAACGTGTAGGCCAGCGCCTGCTGCCCCTTGCCCAGGACGTTCAGCGCGAACGCGCCCGAGTCCTTGATGACGGCGTGCACGAGGGAATCCGCCTTGACGCCCACCACCACCAGCGGGGGCGTGAACGACGCCTGTGTCACCCAGTTCACCGTCGCGGCGCCGACCGTCCCGTCCCGGCGCTGGGCGGTCAGGACGTAGAGGCCGTAGGGGATCATGCGGAGCACGGTCTTCTTCGCGGTCGCGTCCATGGTCGCTCTCCTCAGCGGCGCGGCGGCGCGCGAGCGGCGCGCCCACCTGCGCCCGGCGTGGAATGACGCGACCGATGATAGCCGAACTGCGCCCGGCGTGCCCGCGCAGGGCCCGCGGCCGACTTCGGTCGAGGTCGGCCGGCAGGGCTCCGCCCGCCCCGCGCGGAGTGACGGCGCGGATGCTGGAGCGCCTGTCCGACCACTGATCGGCGATCCGTCGCGCCCGGGCGCGACGGCCTGCCTCTACTTCGTCACGGCGCAGGGGTTGGCTGGCACGCCCTGCACTTCCTTGATGGCCAGGACCTTCTGTCCGCCCGGCGCCTCGTAGAGGTCGCCCTTGATCGTCACGATCCGCTCCAGGTGCGCGCGGATCTGCGTGTTCGGGTCGACGAACGGCTTGTCGGCCATCAGCGTGTAGAGGACGTTGGCCTTCTCGTCCAGGAGCGCCATCCGGACGCCGGCCTTGTCACACCCGATCGCGCACTCGCGGTGCCCCTCCCCCTTCAGCCCCATGACCAGCATGCAGACGTTGTCGACCACCCGCCCGGTCACCGTGACCGGCTTTCCCCTGGCCGTCTGGGCCGACGCCGCGCCGCTGCCCAGCGCGACCAGGGCCCCCGCGCCCACGACCACTCGGACCCACCGCTTCATGGCCGCCCTCCTCACCGTGAGAGTTGGACCTCGGCATCGAGAGAACCCGCGATCGCCACCGCCTATTCCCGGCTGCCCCGCCAGACGCGCCCGGACGGTGCCGGGTCACGAGGCCCAAATCAGGGTGGACCACCGGCCCGCGCGGAATAGACACCGTCACGCAGCGGTTGCCTCAGCAGTAGCAAGGAGGTGACCCGTCATGGTCAGGAATATGGTCGTCGTCGCAGGCATCGCAAGTGCCCTGCTGGCTGGCGCCGGTGCACAGGCGGCGCAGCACGCGCAGAACCCGTGCGCCGCCAAGAACCCGCGTGCCGCCAAGCCGGCGCAGCCGGCCGCGCGGGAGGCAGGGAAGGACGGAGCCGCCGCGCCGCGTGCGGTCGCGCAGCCCAGGCAGCCCCAGATCGACTCCGCGGTCTCCGTGACGCGAGACCGGGATCTCTACATTTACGACCGGGCCGGCCGAATCATCCAGGCCCCATAGGCCGGGTTGCGGCGGCGGTGGCCACCAGCGTCCTCGGCGGTGGCCACCAGCCTCTCGCGGTTCAATCTCACGCTCGACGGCCCGACCGTGCTCGGCGGCCGGACGGGCGGCTTCTTCGAGCTGGATTTCAACCGCCTGCTGCAGAACGGCGAGTCGGGCTCGGCCATCAATCCCAACGTGCGTCTGCGGCATGCCTTCGGGCGCTGGGTCTTCGACAACGTCATGCGGCGCTCCCACTGGCCGGTTTTGTCCCGTCCACGGCTGGCCGGTTATCGGGTGTCCGCCGAGGCCGAGCCGAAGCCCAGCACCTTGCTCGAGGTAAGCACCCGGCGGGCTCAGGTCGAAGCTGCCGCGATTTCCCGACGATCCCTCACGGGAGGGCGAGCCGGAACCTCATCGTCCGGGCGCGGTGACCGGCTGGCTCACCGCCCACAGCACCGTGAACAGGTTCGTCATGAGGTGGCTGAACTCCTGGCTCTCGATGATCATGCCGAAGTGCTCGCGGCGTGAAGAGATGATCGATACCTTTTCGTCGTACGTCCAGGTCGTCATCGTGAAGACGATGCCGTCAGGCGCATAGCGAAGCTCGCGGAGATCCTCCACACTGGTCGGCCAGACGTGCTCGCCAGCGTCCTTCACCCGCGAGCGAACGACGCGGAGATGAATGCCCCGCGCGATGCGGCGCGCGATGTACTCCTCCATCTCGACTCGCCCGGGAACCTCCAGCAGGTCGGTCATGGAGAGGATGCCGAGGAGCTGCTTGGAGCGGCACTCGAGGGTGTCGTAGAGCACGGTCTTGAGCCCTTCGGCGCCCTCGTAGAACCGAATACGAGGCTTGAGGGCGGAAAAGTTGTAGAGGGAGCGGAGTTCCGGGACCAGGCTCTCCACGGTTCGCCGCCGGTCTTCGAGAACGCTGAGCAGCCGCTTCGGATCCTCGGCGGTCACGTGGTACCGGCCGTCCTTCTCGACCCGGGTGACCAGCCCGTCCTGCGCGAGGCGGGCGAGCACGTCGTAGGCGGTCGTGCGACTGATGCCGGCCTTCTGAGCGACCAGGTGAACCGGCGCCTGCCCCAGTTCGAGAGCGGCCAGGTAGAACCTGGCCCGTTTACCGCTGATTCCAATCTGTGCGAGCGCCTCCTCCGTCGTCATGTAAGTGCTCCCTGTCGAATGTTTCCGACGACAGTATCGCAGATCAGGCTAAAGAAATCACCTAATAAGTCAATAGGTTATCCGAATAGCCGCACAGGAACGGTGCTGAGTGCGCATTCTTGTCGAAACATGTTGACACCGGCGGGGCAGCGCGGATAATCCCAGGCCCGGAGGGATCGTCCTATTTCCGAGATCCTGTTGCTCCACGCGCTGAACGGCCTCGTCTGGGGTCTGATCACCGCGCTGATCGCCCTGGGCCTGTCGATCATCTTCGGCCTGCTCGACATCATCAACGTGGCCCACGGGGAACTCTTCATGCTCGGCGCCGTTCTCGCCTGGTACTTCCTTCGCTACACCGACAACTTCTGGCTGGCTCTCGTCGTGGTACCCGTGGCGCTGGCTCTCCTCGGCGTGATCATCGAGCGGGTGGTTCTGCGGACGATCGAGGAGCATGCCGTTCGCTCCATCGTGGCGACCTTCGGGCTCGGACTGATCCTCCAGGAGTCCGTCCGGGCGACGTTCGGGGCAACGCCCCAGCGGATCATGCCGCCCATCGAGCGCACAGTGACGATCTTCGGCTTCCACTACTCCGTCTACCGGCTCTTTGCAGCCGGCGTGGCGCTGGCCGCCATCCTCGCGCTCTTCCTCTACCTCCACCGCACGAAGTTCGGGACGTGGATGCGGGCCGTGCGCCAGGACCGCGAGATGGCCGTCGCCATGGGCATTCCCGCCCATCTGGTCTTCATGGCGACGTTCGGGCTCGGCGCGGGACTGGCGGCGCTGGGCGGGGTCGTCGCCACGCCGATCACGACCGTCGAGTTCAGGATCGGGCTGGCCGTGTTGCCGACCACCTTCATTGCGGTCGTGATCGGCGGACTCGGGAACCTCCCCGGGACGGCCGTAGCTGCCGTCCTGCTCGGTGAGGTCGAGGGGATTGCCAGCGCGTTCGTGACGCCGACCACCGCCCGGGTCTTCTCGCTCCTGTTCATGTCCGCCGTCCTCCTGATCCGCCCGGAGGGGCTGTTCAGCCGCCGCGCCCGATGAGGCCGCGGGTGCCCGGGGCGCGATGGCCGTGGCTCGTGGTGCTCGCCGGCCTCGCGCTGGCGCCGGCGGTCCTGCCGGCGTATCACCTGATCTTCGTGGCCGAACTGGCCTGTTGGGGCCTATTCGCCGTCGCGTTCGACCTCGTGTTCGGGTACGCCGGGATGCTGTCCTTCTGCCAGGCCCTGTTCTTCGGCGCCGGCGCCTACGGCGTCGCGTACGCCATCTACTTCTGGAACGCCGGCGTGTGGATCGCGATCGCGCTCGGCGTCGCGGCGGCGCTCGCCCTGGCGGTCGCGGTGGGCTTCGTGGCCATCCGGGTGTCCGGCCACCACTTCCTCATCACGACGATCATCGTCTCGGTGCTCGTCTACCTGGTCCTCGAGTCCGGCCAGTGGCGCTGGCTGACCGGCGGATACTCCGGGCGCCCGTTCCCGACGCCCGTGGTGGACCTGGGGGTGGCGCGCCTGTCCATGCAGTCCGAGGTCGTCGCCTACTACTTCGTCGTCGCCCTCGCCCTGGCGACGTTCGCCGGCTGCGTGCGGCTGGTGCGGTCCCCGCTCGGGCGCGCCGTCGCCTGCATCCGCGAGAACGAGTTGCGGGCCCGCGTGGTCGGGTTCCACGTGGAGCGCGCGCGGCTCGCCATCTTCGCCGCGGCGGGCGCCGTGGCCGGCGTGAGCGGAGCGCTCTACTCCCTCCTGTTCCGCTACACCAATCTCTCGTTCTTCGAATGGACGCTGTCCGGCAAGGCCGTGGTGTGGACGGTCGTTGGGGGGGCGGGCACGCTGGTGGGGCCGGTCCTCGGGACGGCCCTGTACATCGTGACGGCCGAGGTGCTCAGCGGCTATTTCCGCAGCTTTCCCATCGTGTTCGGGATCCTCCTCATCGTGATGGTGATCGCCGCTCCCCGCGGCGTGATGGGCTGGCTCGGCGGTCGGGGGATCCGGTGAGCATCGCCCTGCGGGTCCTGGCGGCGGTCGCCGTGACGGTCCTGGGCGTGGCGCCATTCCTGCTCGGCCAGTTCGAGACGGGGCTCCTGGCCGAGATGATGGTCTGGGGCATTCTGGCCATGGGCCTGGACCTCCTCTTCGGCTACACCGGCATGCTCTCGTTCGGCCAGGCGCTGTTCTTCGGCCTGGGCGCCTATGGCGTCGCGCTGTCCTTCCTCGTCTTCCACTGGCCCTTCTGGCCCGCCCTGGCGGCCGCCGTCCTGCTGGCCGCTTTCGCCGCCGGCGTCACGGGATTCTTCGCCGTCCGGCTCACCTGGCACTACTTCGCGATCATCACCATCATCTTCTCGCTGGTGGTGTACTTCTTCGCCGTCGGACGCTCCGATCTGACAGGGGGCGACGACGGGGTGTCCTTCCAGGTGCCGCCGATGCTCGCTGCCGGCGGCATCGAGCTGACCGTGTACGAGCCGATCGTCGAGTACTACTTCGTCCTCCTCGTCACCGCCGCAGTGTTCCTCGTCCTGCGCGCGGTGACCCGGTCCGAGCTCGGCCTCGTGTTCCGGGCAGTCCGCGACAACGCCGAGAAGGCCTCGCTGCTCGGATACGATGTCCTGCGGTACCGCTGGATCTCCTTCGTCCTCGCCGGAGCGTTCTGCGGCCTCTCGGGGGCCCTCTTCGCCATGAAATCCCGGTACGCGAGCGCCTCGTTCCTCTTCTGGACGGTCTCGGGCGACGCGGTGATCTGGACGGTGGTCGGGGGCGCCGGCACGCTCGTCGGGCCGCTGCTCGGCACGGGCCTGCTCATCGGGATCCGCGACTACCTCAGCAACTGGTTCGAGCACTACCTGCTCGTCGTGGGCGCCCTCGCCATCGTCATCGTCCTGCTGGCGCCTCAGGGAATCGTCGGGCTCCTCCGGAGTCGACAGCCGCGGCCATGACCGCCATCCTGGAAACGCGGGGGCTGACGAAGCGCTTCGGCGGACTGACCGCCGTGGACGGCGTGGACTTCACCCTGCCCCGGGGCGAGCTGCGGGCGATCATCGGACCCAACGGCGCGGGCAAGAGCACCTTCTTCAACCTCGTCTCCGGCTTCCTGCCGCCGACGAGCGGCGAGGTGTACTTCGAGGGACGGCGCATCACCGGGCTGCCACCGCACCGCGTCTCCCGCCTGGGGATCGCGCGCACGCTGCAGGTCAAGAGCGTCTTTCCCTCCCTGACGATCGAGGAGAACGTGTGGGTCGCGGCGCAGTCGCGGCAGCGGGCGCCGCACCCGCTCCGGCCCGCCATGCGCGCCGGGCGGTTGCGGGAGCGGGTGGACGAGTTGCTCGAACTCGTCGGACTGACGCGGCTGGCGCGGGTGGCCGCCGGGAATCTCGCGTACGGTGACCTGTGCCTGCTCGAGATGGCCATGGCGCTCGGCACCGACCCCACGTTGCTCCTGCTGGACGAGCCGACGGCCGGGATGAGCCCCGAGGAGACGGCCCGCACGGCGGCGACGATCCGCGCGCTGAGCAAGAGGGTCGCCATCGTGCTGGTCGAGCACGACATGGAGATGGTGCTGGAGATCGCGGATACCATCTCCGTCTTCCATCAGGGACGTCTGCTCGCGGAGGGCACGCCGAAGGAAATCACGGCGAACCGGGCGGTGCAGGAGGCCTACCTCGGAGCCGAGCATGCTGAAGGTTGAGGAGATCCACACCTACTACGGCAAGAGCCACGTGCTCCAGGGCGTGTCGCTGGAGGTGGGGGAGGGCCAGATCGTGGGCCTGCTGGGCCGGAACGGGGTCGGCAAGACCACGACGCTGCGGAGCATCATGAAGCTGACACCGCCGTCTCGCGGGCGCGTCCTGCTGCGCTCCGTGGTGCTCAGCGACCTACCCGCGTATCGCATCCCCCGGCAGGGAGTCGGGTACGTCCCGCAGGGCCGCCACATCTTCCCGCGGCTGACCGTGCGAGAGAACCTCGAGATCGGTCTCCTGCGACGAGGCGACCGGGGCGACCTCGACCACGTGTACGCCCTGTTTCCGTGGCTCGAGGAACGCCTTCACCAGCTCGGCGGGACGCTTTCCGGGGGCCAGCAGCAGATGCTCGCCATCGCGCGATGCCTGGTGACCCGGCCGCGCATCTTGCTTCTCGACGAGCCCACCGAGGGCGTGATGCCGGTCATGGTGGCGCAGATCAGGCAGCAGATCCAGGCGATCAACCGGTCCGGGGTCAGCATCCTGCTGGTCGAGCAGAACCTCAAGACGGCGCTCGACCTGTGCGACCGCATCTACCTCATGGAGAAGGGGGTGATCACCCATGAGGCGAAAGCTGGCGAGCTCCGGAAGGACCAGGCGACGCTGAAACGATATCTGGGTGTGAGCGTGTGAGAGAAGGAGGAACATGGCATGGAGACGACCCGGCGCAGCTTTCTCGAACTGGCGCTGAGCGGCGCAGCGGCCGCCGGCGCGGCCTCGCTGACGATCACACGCGACCTCTATGCGCAGCCTCGCGGCGACATCGTGATCGGCCACCAGGCGGACCTGACCGGTGGCATTTCGTCCTGGGGGTACTGGCTCGACAAGGCCGCAGCGCTGGCCTGCGAGGAGATCAACAAGATGGGGGGCATCGCGGGCCGCCGCGTGCGCTACGTGGTGGACGACACCGAGACGGATCCGCCGACGGGCGCCCGGAAGTTCCGGCGGCTCGTGCAGCGCGAGGGCGCCGAGTTCGTCATCGGCTCCGTCCACTCCGGCGTCAACATCGCGAGCGTGCCCATCGCCCGGGAGCTGAAGACGATCTACATTCCGCAGGGCATGGCCGACGAGATGACCGGCGAGCGGGGCAATCGTTACGTGTTCCGGACGAACTCGGACACCTACTCGCAGGCGGCGGCCGGCGCCGGCTGGGTAACCCAGAACCTGGGCAAGAAGTGGACCTTCATCTTCGCCGATTACGCGTGGGGGTGGTCGCATTACAAGGAACACAAGACCATCCTTGACAAGATCGGCGGCAGCGATCTCGGGCACATCGCCGTGCCGCAGAACGCCACCGACTTCGTGCCCTACCTCTCCAAGGTGCCGCCGGAGACGGAGGAGCTCTACAGCATCTTCTTCGGCCCCGCGTCCGTCGCCTACTACACCCAGTCCAGAGAACTGGGGCTCGACAAGAAGATGAAGCGGTATTCCGTGATCTGCACGCACGAAGCGATTGCACCGAAGGACATCGGCGGCGCGTCGGAGGGCATCTACCTGCTTGAGTACCTGCCCCGCAACCTGAAGGGCAAGGACACGCCGCACCTCCGGAAGATCCGGGAGATGCTGCGGGTGGACCCGGTGGACGGGCGGGAGCAGGGCAGCAACCGGGTGCTGGCCAGCTCGCACTTCTGGGCCACCTGGGAGGCGGTGTGGTTCATCAAGGAGGCCGTGGAGAAGAGCGGCTACAAGACGAAGAAAGACACGCCCGGCGTCATCAAGGCGCTCGAGGGCATGACGGTAGAGGAGAGCTACGCGCACCCTCAGGGGCCGAAGACAATCCGGGCCCAGGACCACAAGGCGACGATCGACTTCTGGATGTCGCGGATCGAGAACGGGGTGATCGAGCCGAAGAAGAAGATCCCGCAGGCCGAGGTGGTGAAGTTCTTTCCACCGCGCGTGGACTTCACCAAGGAGGCCGTGTGACGCGGTCCGGATGGACGGCGTGGGCGGCCGCCGCCGGGGCGGCGGCCGCCTTTCTCCTGCTCCCGCTGGTGACGTTCGGGGTCGCGGTGCTGCGAAACGAGGGAGGCGTGCGGCTCAGTGCGCTCGTCGCGGAGGAGGAGCTGCGCGGAGCGCTCCGTGACGGTTCGGTGCGGGGCGCGTGGGATGCGGCGGTCGTCTACGTCAACTTCACCCGTGGTGCGCTGGAGGCGCAGGTGTACCGCCTCACGGTGGGGCAGTTCGTCCTGTCCACGGCCCTGGGGGCGCTGGTCGGGCTCAACCTCGCCGCCGTCCGGCGGCTGCAGGTCGGAGGGGTGGCGGCGATGGGTTCAGGCGTCGGCGCCGGGGGAGGAGCCGCTGCCACCCTGTGCGCAGCAACCGCCGGGGCGCTCGGATGCTGCGGGGGCGGCGCCACGGGCGGCCTCGTGGCCGCGCTGGGGCTGTCGTTCCCGGTGGCGGCGATCCTGGGTGAGACCGCGTGGATCGTCCAGGTGGGCGCGATCGCGTTCCTGGCCGCCGGCCTCGTCCGCGCTCGCCGTCGCCTGGCGGCGTCCTCCACGCCACGCCGTCGGGCCTGAGTGAGCGTGATCTTGCGCACGATCGGCCTGACGAAGCGGTTCGGGGGCCTCACGGCCGTC
This sequence comes from Candidatus Rokuibacteriota bacterium, assembly GCA_037443505.1. Classification (GTDB taxonomy): domain Bacteria; phylum Methylomirabilota; class Methylomirabilia; order Rokubacteriales; family CSP1-6; genus JBBIOF01. The sequence goes on along the minus strand of JBBIOF010000004.1, from coordinate 4,117 downwards.
GATCGCCTCCACCTGGCCGTCGAGTCCGGCGAGGTGCGCGCCATCATCGGCCCGAACGGGTCGGGAAAGACGACGTTGTTCAATCTTCTCTCCCGGCTGACCTCGCCGACCGCAGGGCGGATCGAGTTCCGTGGGCGTGACATCACACACCTGCCGCCGCACCGGGTGGCGCACCTGGGCCTCGCCCGATCCTTCCAGATCACCAGCGTCTTCCCCGAGCTCTCGGTCTTCGAGAACGTCCGGGTGGCCGTTCAGGCCCGCCGGACGACGCTCAACTTCTGGCGGGCCGCCGACGCCCTGGCCGATGTCAGCGAGCGGGCCGAGGCGCTGCTGGCGCAGCTGGGCATGACGGAGCGGAGGCACGCCCCTGCCGGCGCGCTGTCCCACGGGGAGCAGCGCTACCTGGACATCGGCCTGGCCCTGGCGTCGGAGCCGCTGCTTCTCCTGCTGGACGAGCCGACGGCCGGGATGAGCCCGAAGGAGACCGCCGACGTCGCGCGGTTCATCGGGGGCCTACGCGGCCAGGTCACGATCCTGCTGGTCGAGCACGACATGGATGTCGTGATGAGCATCGCGACGCGCGTGACGGTGCTGCACCAGGGGCGCATCATCGCCGACGGTTCTCCGGCGGAGATCGCCCGGCACCGGGACGTCCGCGCCGTGTACCTGGGGGACGCCGGTGCGTGACGTCGTGGTGCTGGGGGTGGCGATGTCGCCGTTCGGCCGCCGGCCCGAGCCGCTCATCGATCTCCTCGCGTCCGCGGGCGGGGCCGCGCTCGCGGAAGCCGGGGACGTGGACGCTCTGGTGATCGGTGCGATGGCGCCCGAGGAGTATCTGCACGAAGGCGGGCTGGCGGCACTGGTGGCCACGCGCCTCGGGCTCGTCGGCCTGCCGGCGATTCGCGTGGAGACCGCGTCGTCGTCGGGGGCGGCCGCGTTCCACCTCGCCGTGCAGCTCGTCAGAAGCGGCAGCGCCCGCCGGGTGCTGGCCCTCGCCGGCGAGAAGATGAGCCACGCGTCGACAGAGCGATCCACCGAGATCATGGCGGAGGTGCTGGACCGGTCGGAGCGCCGCAGCGGACTCACCATGCCGGGCATGGCGGCCCTGGCGACCCTCGTCTACGGCCGGGAGCACGGGATCCCGTGGCGCCGGCTGGAACGGGCGCTGGCAGCGGTCGCCGTGAAAAACCACCGGAACGGCGCCGCCAATCCGTACGCGCATGTCCGGAAGCCGATCACGGTGGAGGAGTACCTCCAGTCGCGGATCGTGGCCTCGCCGCTCCGCCTCTTCGATTGCGCACCCATCAGCGACGGGGCGGCGGCAGTGGTGGTCGGCATGGGGCCCGGCGCGATCCGGGTGGCCGGGATCGGGCAAGCCACGGACACGGTCGCCATCGCGCGCCGGGCCACGCTCGCGCACTTCCCGGCCACGCGTCGGGCGGCGGCCCGGGCATTCGAGATGGCGGGTCTGGGGCCGGAGGCGGTCACGTTCGCCGAGATCCACGACGCCTTCACGTCCTTCGAGCTGATCTCCCTCGAGGATGTCGGGCTGTTCCCGCCCGGCACCGCGCCCGGGGCGATTCTGGCCGGTGCCACGGAGCTTGGCGGTCGCCTGCCCGTGAACCCTTCGGGCGGTCTCAAGGCGCGGGGCCATCCGGTCGGAGCGTCAGGCCTGGCGCAGATCGTCGAGCTGGTCTGGCAGATGCGCGAGACCCTGCCGGAGCCTCGCCGCGTCCCTCGCCCGGACGTCGGGCTCGCGCTGTCCATCGGGGGGCCAGGTGCCAACAACTTCGTCACACTGCTCTCTCGCGAGGCCGGGCGCCCGGTGGCTGGCGGGCACGCTCGGAGAGTCCCGACTCCCGGCGAGCACCGGATCCGCGCGGCCCCTCCAGTGACCGGTATCGCGAGGGTGGTGGCGGCGACCAGCGTGCACGTGACCGCGCCCGGCACCAAGGCTCCGGCCCAACTGGCGCTCGTCGAGTACTCGGACGGGGCGCGGACCGTCGCGCGGTGCACGCGCACCTTGGCGAAGCCTCGAGCGTGGGTGCGCGTGGTCTCGGTGGGAGGAAGATTCCTCGCCGAGCCGGTGAAACGGGGGCGCCGGCTTCGCCTCGCGGTCCGGCGCCTGTGGCGGAAGTGGGTGCCCCGGCAATCAAGGGCGCGGGGAACACCCAGCCGGGCGGCCTGAGGTACGGGGTGGGAGATCGATCGCGACGCACGGCCGTGGACGTGGGCGGCATCCGCCTCAGCCTCCTCGAGGCGGGCGCGGGCCGTCCAGTCGTGTTCGTCCACGGCGCGGTCACCACGAGCGAGCTGTTCCGCGACGCCGTCGAGTACTTCTCCTCGAGCTATCGGGCCATCGCCGTGGATCTCCGCGGCTACGGCGGGTCGGACAAGCCCGGGCACGGCTATGACGTGCGCCAGTTCTCCGAGGATCTGGTCGCCGTTTTTGATCGCCTCGAACTCGACGCGGCCGTGCTGCTCGGCGTCTCGATGGGCGGGTTCGTCGCTCAGCGCTTCGCGATCGATCACCCGGACCGGCTGGCCGGCCTGGTCCTGGCCTCGACCAGCGATGGCGAGTTCGCGCCAGGGGTCCTGGCGGACGACCCCGTCGAGACGATCCGCCACGCCGGCTGGCAGAGGTTCTCGGCGGGGTTGATCACCGGCGCCTTTCCGCCGGGCGCGGACCCGGCGCTCGTGGACGCGCTGCTCGCCAGGATCCCGACCTGGAACGAGACGGTCATCACCCGGGTAGCGGAGTCCATGCGGACGTTCGACAGCCGGGCGGAGCTCGGGAAGCTGCGGATGCCGACGCTCGTGCTCGTCGGATCGGAGGATCACCAGCTCCCCGTGGGTCTCAGCCGTCGGCTGCAGGCGACGATCCCGGGCTCACAGCTCGTCGTCTTCGAAGGCGCCGGACATTTCATGATGCTGGAGCAACCGGAGCGGTTCCGGGAGGTTCTGGCCCGGTTTCTCCGCTCCGTGTGGCCGAGGGAGGGAGCAGCATGACGGGCTATCCCGCGTACAAGGTGGCGGCCGCTCACGTGGCGCCGGTGTTCTTAGATCTCGAGAAGACGGTCGAGAAGACCTGCAGTCTCATCGAGGAGGCGGCCCGGCACGGCGCCCAGCTTATTGCCTTCCCGGAGGCCTACGTGCCCGCCTTTCCCATCTGGTCGGCGCTGGCGGCTCCGATTCACAACCACGACTGGTTCCGCCGCCTGGCGGCGAACGCCATGCACTGTCCCGGACCCGAATTGCGCCGCATCTGCGCCGTCGCGCGCCGGGCGGGGATCCTCGTCTCGCTGGGCTTCAACGAGCTCAGCAGCGTGAGCGTCGGATGCCTCTGGAACGCGAACGTCCTCATCGGGGACGACGGCTCGATCCTCAACCATCACCGAAAGCTCGTGCCGACGTTCTACGAGAAGCTCACGTGGGCGAACGGTGACGGCGCTGGTTTGAGGGTCTGCGATACACGCCTCGGCGCCATCGGCGTGCTGATCTGCGGGGAGAACACCAACCCCCTGGCCCGTTACACGCTCATGGCACAGGGCGAGCAGGTGCACGTCTCGACCTATCCTCCGGTGTGGCCCAGCCGGGACCCCCGCCGTGGCGGCAACTATGATCTGGCCAGCGCTATCAGGATCCGGGCCGGCGCGCACTCCTTCGAAGCGAAATGCTTCAACATCGTGGCCTCCGGGTACATGGACACTGCGATGCGGGACGCGCTGGCGGCCATCGGACCGGAGGCGGCGCGCATCCTCGACGAGACGCCCCGGGGCGTCTCGGTGATCATCGGCCCGACCGGCGAGCCGATCAGCGACATCCTCAGCGCCGAGGAGGGGCTGCTCTACGCGGAGATCGATCTGGCCGCGTGCGTGGAGCCGAAGCAGATTCACGACGTGGTGGGCTACTACAACCGCTTCGACGTGTTTCAGCTCAGGGTGGACCGGTCGGCGAACCGCCCGATCACCTTCGTGGATGCCGGTGGGCCGGGTCAGGGGCAGGGCGAGGTGGGGGCCCCGGACGAGAGCGCACGCGAGACCGTCAGGGCGGACGCGAAGTGAGCAGGTCCGGGAGGCGGCGCACGGGGCTGAGCTGGACCGCGCTGGGATACGGA
>JBBIOF010000003.1:0-22903 GCA_037443505.1 Candidatus Rokuibacteriota bacterium | reverse complement strand
TGCACCTGCGCCTTGACCGCGACCGGGCCGCCGAGCCGCTCGGCGATCGCGCGGGCGCCCTCCGGCGTGTCGGTGACGTCCCCGTCCGGGACCGGGACTCCGAAGTCGCGCAGCAGCCCCTTGGCCTGGTACTCGTGGACTTTCACGGGCGGCTCAGGCCACCGAGGGGGCGGGGGCGGCGCGCCGCGCGCGGAGTCCCGTGGCGACCCAGTCGCGGTTGAGCCGCGGGATGAACAGGAACGAGATCTCCTTGGGACAGGCCGCCTCGCACTCGCGGTGGTTGGTGCAGTTGCCGAAGCCCTCGCGGTCGTGCGCCGCGAGCATGCGGCGCACGCGGTCCGGGCGCTCGGGCCTGCCCTGCGGCAGCAGGTTCAGGTGCGCGGCCTTGGCCGAGAGGAACAGCATCGCGGAGGCGTTCGGGCACGCCGCCACGCACGCGCCGCAGCCGATGCAGGTCGCGGCGTCGAAGGCCAGGTCGGCGTCGGGCTTGGGCACCGGGATCGAGTTCGCCTCCGGGGCGGAGCCGGTGGGCGCGGTGATGTAGCCGCCGGCCTGGATCAGCCGGTCCAAGGCGCTGCGGTCGACGATCAGGTCCTTGAGGACCGGGAACGCCGCGGCGCGCCAGGGCTCGAGCGTCAGCACGTCGCCGTCGCGGAACATCCGCATGTGGAGCTGGCACACGGTCGTGCCCCGGCGCGGCCCGTGCGCGACGCCGTTGATCATGAACCCGCACGAGCCGCAGATGCCCTCGCGGCAGTCGTGCTCGAAGGCGATCGGCGCCTCGCCGCGCGCGATGAGCCCCTCGTTGACGACGTCGAGCATCTCGAGGAACGACATGTGCGCGTTGATGTTGGTCGCCTCGTACGTGACGAAGCGCCCGGCGTCCCGGGGGCTCTTCTGCCGCCACACCCTGAGGGTCAGGTTCATTTGTAGCTTCTCGTCGCGAGCGGAACGTTCTCGAAGACCAGCGGCTCCTTGTGGAGCCGCGGCTGGGCCGGCGTCCCCGTGTATTCCCAGGCGGCCACGTAGCAGAAGTTCGCGTCGTCCCGGAGCGCCTCGCCGTCCGGCGTCTGGCTCTCCTCGCGGAAATGCCCGCCGCACGACTCGGTGCGGTGCAGCGCGTCGATGACGATCAGCTCGGCCAGCTCGAGGAAGTCGGCCACGCGGCCCGCCTTCTCGAGCGACTGGTTCAGCTCCTCGCCGCTCTCGAGCACGCGGACGTTCCGCCAGAAGTCCTCGCGGAGCGCCGGGATCTCGCCGAGCGCCTTGCGCAGGCCGGCGTCGTTGCGCGCCATGCCGCACAGCTCCCACATGATGCGCCCCAGGTCCCGGTGGAACGCGTCGACCGACCGGCCGCCCCTGACCCCGAGCAGCCGCCGCACCCCGTCCTCCACCTCGCGCCGCGCCGCGGCGAACGCCGGGTGGGAGGCGTCGAGCGCGTCGAGCGGGTGCTGCGCCAGGTAGTCGGGCACCGTCGCCGGCAGGATGAAGTAGCCGTCGGCCAGCCCCTGCATGAGCGCGCTGGCGCCCAGGCGGTTGGCGCCGTGGTCGGAGAAGTTGGCCTCGCCGCCGACGAAGAGCCCGGGGATCGTGGACATGAGCTGGTAGTCCACCCAGAGCCCGCCCATCGTGTAGTGCACGGCGGGGTAGATCCGCATCGGCGCCCGGTACGCGTTCTCGCCCGTGATGCGCTCGTACATCTCGAAGAGGTTGCCGTACCGCTCGCGGATCGTGGCCTCGCCCAGGCGCTGGATCGCGTCCGAGAAGTCCAGGTACACGCCGCGCCCGCCCGGCCCCACGCCCCGCCCCTGGTCGCAGACCTCCTTGGCCGCACGCGAGGCGATGTCGCGCGGCGCGAGGTTGCCGAACGACGGGTACTTCCGCTCGAGATAGTAGTCGCGCTCCTCGGGCGGGATCTGCGCCGGCGGGCGCGTGTCGCCGGCCTTCTTGGGCACCCACACGCGGCCGTCGTTGCGCAGGGACTCGCTCATGAGGGTGAGCTTGGACTGGTACTCGCCGGTCACCGGGATGCAGGTCGGGTGGATCTGCGTGTAGCACGGGTTCGCGAACAGCGCGCCGCGCCGGTGAGCGCGCCAGATCGCGGTCGCGTTCGAGGCCTTGGCGTTCGTCGACAGGTAGTAGACGTTGCCGTAGCCGCCGGTGGCCAGCACGACCGCGTCGCCGACGTGCGCCTCGATCGCGCCGGTCACCAGATCGCGCGTGATGATGCCGCGCGCGCGGCCGTCCACGACCACCAGGTCGAGCATCTCCGTGCGCGGGTACATCGTGACCGTGCCGGCGGCGATCTGCCGCTGGAGCGCCTGGTAGGCGCCGAGCAGGAGCTGCTGGCCCGTCTGGCCGCGCGCGTAGAAGGTCCGCGACACCTGCGCGCCGCCGAACGAGCGCGTGTCGAGCAGCCCGCCGTACTCGCGGGCGAACGGCACGCCCTGCGCCACGCACTGGTCGATGATGTTGACGCTCAGCTCGGCGAGCCGGTAGACGTTGGCCTCGCGCGCGCGGAAGTCGCCGCCCTTCACGGTGTCGTAGAACAGGCGCCAGACGCTGTCGCCGTCGTTGCGGTAGTTCTTGGCGGCGTTGATGCCGCCCTGCGCGGCGATCGAGTGCGCGCGCCGCGGGCTGTCGTGGTACGAGAAGCACTTGACGTTGTAGCCGAGCTCGCCCAGCGACGCGGCGCCCGCGCCGCCCGCCAGGCCCGTGCCCACGACGATGATCGTGTAGCGGCGCCGGTTGGACGGGTTCACCAGCTTCATCTCGAAGCGGCGGCGCTCCCACTTCTGCGCGATCGGCCCCGCCGGGATCCTCGCGTCCAGCCGGCCGCTCGCTCCGGTCCTCGCCGGGTCCGTCATCGTCACGCCTCCCTGTGCGGGTTCACCGCAGCCAGCCGGCCAGCACGGCGATCGGCATCGAGACGTTGCCCGCGACGACGCCCACGGCGACGACGATCGCGACGCGCCGCCAGAGACGCTCGGCGCTGGCACCGGTGAGCCCGAGCGTCTGGAACATGCTCCAGACCCCGTGGTAGAGGTGCAGCCCGAGCGCGCCCATCGCGACGATGTAGAACGCCGACACGTACCACACCGAGAACCCGTACACCACGTTGCGGTAGACCGACAGGGGCTTGAACTGCCCGGGCGCGTACCCCACCGCGCCGAAGGTGAAGTGCAGCAGGTGGTAGATCACGAAGAGCAGCAGGATCACCCCGCCCCAGCGCATCGTGCGCGCCGCGTAGGTCGTGCGCAGCGCCGCCTTGCGCGCGTAGGCGATCGGCCGCGCGGCCCAGCTGCGGCGCGTGAGCTGCCAGGCCGCGACGAGGTGCAGCACGACCGCGGCCAGGAGGACGATCCGCGCGAGCCACAGGAGCTGCTCGTGGCCGAAGGCCGGGCTGCCGGCCTCGCGGAGCCAGGCGGCGTAGGCGTTGTACTTCTCCTCGCCCGCGAAGACCTTGAGGTTCCCGGCCATGTGGGCGATCACGAAGCCGACCAGGACGAAGCCGGTCACCGCCATCACGACCTTCTTGCCGACGGTCGTGTCCCAGAACGCCAGCAGCGCGCTCGCCCTCACCACCGCCGTCCCGTTCATGCCTCCTCCCTCGCCCAGGCCTTCCGCCCGTCCTCGTACAGGTCGCCGCCGTGGCAGTCGTTGATGACGATCGCCGGGAAACCCTCGACCTCCAGCCGCCGGATCGCCTCCGTGCCCAGGTCCTCCCAGGCGACGACCTCGAGTCTCCGGATGAACCGCGAGAGCACGGCGCCGGCGCCCCCGACGGCGCCGAAGTAAACGCCCTTGCACTCGCGGAGCGCGTCCCTCACCGCCTGCCCGCGCGCGCCCTTGCCGATCGTGCCCTTGAGGCCGAGGCGGAGCAGGGCGGGCGTGAATGTGTCCATGCGGCCGGCCGTCGTGGGCCCGATCGAGCCGACGATGTCGCCCGGCCGCGCCGGGGACGGGCCCGTATAGTAGATGATCTGCCCGCGGACGTCGATCGGCAGCCTCTCGCCCTTCTCGATCAGCGCGAGAAGCCGGCCGTGCGCGGCGTCGCGGGCCGTGTAGAGCACCCCCGTGATCCGCACGCGGTCCCCGGCCCGGAGCGACTCGACGTCGGCGTCGCTGAGCGGGGGCCTGACCTCCTTGATCCCGTCGGCCCCGACCGCGATCATGCCCGGCCCCCGGCCGCAGGCGTCACAGCGTGACCTCCTTGTGCCGGTGCGCGTGGCACTCGATGGTGACGGCGACCGGGAGCGAGGTGATGTGGCACGGGTAGGTGAGGATGTGGATGCCGAACGCGGTCGTGTCGCCGCCGTAGCCCTGCGGGCCGATGCCGAGGCGGTTGGCCCGATCCAGCAGCTCCTGCTCCAGGGCGTCGAGGGCGGGATCCGGATTCGGGCTCCCCAGCTCGCGGAAGAGCGCCTTCTTCGACAGGATCGCCGCCTTCTCGAACGTGCCGCCGATGCCGACGCCGAGGATGAGCGGCGGGCAGGCGTCGGGGCCCGCGGTGCGCACGCACTCGAGAATCCAGTCCCTCACGCCCTGGGTGCCGTCCGCCGGCGTCAGCATCCGGTACTTCGAGCGGTTCTCGCAGCCGCCGCCCTTGGCCATGAGCATGAGCTTGAGCGCCGCGCCCGGGACCACGTCGACGTGGATCACGGCCGGCGTGTTGTCGCCGGTGTTCACGCGATCGAACGGCGAGCGGACGATCGAGGCGCGGAGGTAGCCCTCCCGGTAGCCCTGGCTCACGCCGGCGTTGATCGCCTCGTCCAGGCCGCCGCCGGTGACGTGCACCTCCTGCCCCAGCTCCACGAAGCAGACGACGAAGCCCGTGTCCTGGCAGTAGGGAATCCGCTTCGCCGCCGCCATCCGGGCGTTCTCCTGGAGGATCTGGAGCACCTGCCGGCCCGCCGGCGAGCGCTCCGTCCCGAGCGCCCGGTCGAACGCGCGCAGCATGTCGGGCTCGAGCTTCCAGTTCGCCTCCATGCAGAGCTTCTTGACGGCGTCGGTGATCGCGCTGACGTGGATGTCCCGCACCGCGGGCGCCTCCCCGGGCTAGAGCTTGAGCTTCTCGACCAGCTCGCGCACCGCCGCGGCCGACTTCGCGAAGGCGGCCTGCTCGTCCGGCGTGAGCGTGATCTCGATGACCTGCTCGACGCCCGCGCGCCCGAGCTTGACCGGCACGCCGACGTACAGCCCCTTGACGCCGTACTGGCCGTCCAGGTACGCGGCACACGGCAGGATCTTCTTCTTGTCCTTGAGGATCGCCTCCACCATCTCGATCGTCGCGGCCGCGGGCGCGTAGTAGGCGCTGCCGGTCTTGAGGAGCGCGACGATCTCGGCTCCGCCGTTGGCCGTGCGCTTGACCAGCGCCTCGATCCTGTCCTTCGGCAGCAGCTCGGTGATCGGGATGCCCGCGACCGTGGAGTAGCGCGGCAGCGGCACCATCGTGTCGCCGTGGCCGCCCAGCACGAAGGCCGTCACGTTCTCGACGGAGACGTTCAGCTCCTGGGCGATGAACGTGCGGAAGCGCGCCGAATCCAGGATGCCCGCCATGCCGACCACCCGGTGGGTCGGGAAGCCCGACTTCTTCCACGCGAGCTGGACCATGGCGTCGAGCGGGTTGGTGACGAGGACGAGGATCGCGTTCTTCGAGCGCGCGGTCACCTGCTCGACGACGGCCGAGACGATCTCGGCGTTCTTGAAGAGCAGGTCGTCCCGCGTCATGCCGGGCTTGCGCGCCAGGCCCGCGGTGATGACGACGATGTCGGAGTCCGCCGTCTCGTCGTACGCGTTGCTGCCCACGAGCCGCGAGTCGTAGCGGTGGATCGGGCCGGCCTGCAGCAGGTCGAGCGCCTTGCCCTGCGGGAGCCCTTCGATGACATCGACCAGGACGACGTCGCCCAGCTCCTTCTCGACCGCGTACTGCGCGACCGAGGCGCCGACGTTCCCCGCGCCGACGACCGTGATCTTGGCACGAGCCGCCATGGGCCGCCCTCCTTCGGGTCGGATCAGAGTCGCTTCATGTTGTCGATGATCGCGGTGCCGAACTCGGAGCACTTGACCTCGCGGGCGCCCTCCATGAGGCGGGCGAAGTCGTAGGTGACGATCTTCGACTGGATGGTCCGCTCGAGCCCCGCGACGATGCGGTCGGCCGCCTCCGTCCACCCCATGTACCGCAGCATCATCTCGCCCGACAGGATGACGGACCCGGGGTTCACCTTGTCCTGGCCGGCGTACTTGGGGGCGGTGCCGTGGGTCGCCTCGAAGAGGGCGTGGCCCGTGTCGTAGTTGATGTTGGCGCCGGGGGCGATCCCGATGCCGCCCACCTGGGCAGCCAGGGCGTCGGAGAGGAGGTCGCCCGTCAGGTTGCAGGAGGCGATGACGTCGAACTCGTCCGGCCGGGTGAGGATCTGCTGCAGGAACGCGTCGGTGATGGCGTCCTTGACCAGGATCTTCCCCGCCGGCGGCCGCCCGCCGCACTCCTCCCAGGAGACGGTCCGGTCGCCGAACTCGCGCTTCGCCAGCGCGTAGCCCCACTTCATGAACATCCCTTCCGTGTACTTCTGGATGTTCCCCTTGTGGACCAGCGTGACGCTGCGGCGGTTGTTCTCGATGGCGTACCGGATGGCCGCGCGGATCAGGCGCTCCGAGCCCTCACGGGAGACCGGCTTGATCCCGATCGACGAGGTCTCGGGGAAGCGGATCTTCTGGACCCCCATCTCCTTGCGGAGGAACTCCACCACCCGCCGGCACTCCGGCGTCCCCTGCTCCCACTCGATGCCGGCGTAGATGTCCTCCGTGTTCTCCCGGAAGATCACCATGTCCACCTTCTCCGGCCGCTTCACCGGCGAGGGCACGCCCTTGAAGTACTTCACGGGGCGCAGGCACACGTAGAGGTCCAGGACCTGCCGGAGGGTGACGTTCAGGGAGCGGAACCCCTCCCCCACCGGCGTGGTGAGGGGCCCCTTGATGGCCACCAGGTACTCGCGGATGTAGTCCAGGGTCTCGTCAGGCAGCAGGTTGGGCGGGCAGTCCCTGCCGTACGTCGCCTGCGCCTTCTCGCCCGCGTACACCTCCATCCACGCGATCCGCCGCCGCCCGCGGTAGGCCTGCTCCACGGCCGCGTCCAGCACGCGGACCGCGGCCCGCCAGATGTCCGGACCGGTGCCGTCGCCCTCGATGAAGGCGACGATGGGGTGGTCGGGCACGCGCAGCTTGCCGTGCTCGATGGTGATCTTCTCGCCCGCGGGAATCGTGACCTTGCCTGCCATCATGCGTCCTTTCCCGGCTTCGCCGTGGTGTCCGTCGGCTCGAGGTGCACCCGATCGAGGTTCGCGGTCTCCCCGGTGCCGGGCTCCACCGGCTGGCCCGCGTTGAGGGCCGAGCCGGCCCGGAACCAGGCAATCTGCTCCCGGGTGAGGCTGTGGTCGCAGAGGATCTCCTGGACCCGGCCGTCCGGCTTCCGGATGCGGACCGTCACCGGCCGGCCCGGCTCCAGGGCGGACAGCCCGACGATGCTGACCCGGTCGTTCTGCTCGAACCGGTCGTAGTCGCGGGGATCGCGGAAGGTCAGGGGCAGGATGCCCTGCTTCTTGAGGTTGGTCTCGTGGATCCGCGCGAAGCTCCGGACGATGACGGCGGCGCAGCCCAGGTAGCGGGGCGACATGGCGGCGTGCTCGCGGCTGGAGCCCTCGCCGTAGTTCTCGTCACCGACCACGATCCACTGCAGCCCGCGGGCCTTCAGGTCCCGCGCGACGGCGGCCAGCGGCTGCCCCGCCGCGCCGGTGACGGGGTTCACCCCCTTGCCCGTCTCGCCCGTGAAGGCGTTGAGCGCCCCGAGGAACATGTTGTCGCTGATGCGGTCCAGGTGCCCGCGGTAGCGGAGCCAGGGGCCCGCCGGGGAGATGTGGTCGGTGGTGGTCTTGCCCCGCGTCTTCACCAGGATGGGCAGGTCGACGAAGTCCCGGCCGTCCCAGGCCATGAAGGGCCCCAGGAGCTGCAGCCGCTCGCTGTTCTCCGGGATGACGATCCGCACCGCGTCCGGGTCGTCGGCCGGCGCCTCGTAGCCCTCCTCGCCGCGGGCGAACCCGTCGCGCGGCAGCTCCTCGGCCTCCGGGGGCGTGAAGCGGACGGGCCGGCCGTCGGGGCCGGGCAGGGTGCCGTGGATGGGATCGAACTCCAGCGTGCCGGCGAAGGCCAGCGCCGTGACGATCTCGGGGCTGGTGAGGAACGACAGCGTGGCCGCGCTGCCGTCGTTGCGGCCGGGGAAGTTCCGGTTGAACGAGGAAACGATGGTGTTGGCCTGGTCGGCCGCCACGTCGCGCCGCTTCCACTGCCCGATGCAGGGCCCGCAGGCGTTGGCCAGGACGGTGGCACCGATCTTCTGGAACGTGTCCAGGATGCCGTCCCGCTTGATGGTCTGGAAGATGCGCTCGGATCCCGGCGCCACCAGGAACGGCACCCGGGCCCGGAGCCCCGCCCTGATGCCCTGCATGGCCACGTGGGCCGCCCGGCGCATGTCCTCGTAGGAGGAGTTGGTGCAGGAGCCGATCAGCGCGTTGGTGATGGCGAGGGGCCAGCCCTGCTCTCGCGCCTCGGCGGCCAGGCGGGAGATCGGGCGGCCCCGGTCCGGCGAGTGCGGCCCCACCACGTGGGGCTCGAGCCGCCCGAGGTCGATCTCCACCACCTCGTCGTAGAAGGCCCGGGGGTCGGCGGCCACCTCGGGGTCGGCCGTCAGGTGCTCGCGGTAGCGCTCGGCCAGGTCGGCCAGGGCCGCCCGGCCCGTGGCGCGGAGGTAGGCGGCCATGCGGGTGTCGAAGGGGAACACCGACGTGGTGGCGCCCAGCTCGGCGCCCATGTTGCAGATGGTCCCCTTGCCGGTGGCGCTGATGGACTCGACGCCAGGGCCGAAGTACTCGACGATCTTGTTGGTCCCGCCCTTGACCGTGAGGAGCGTGCACAGGTACGTGATGACGTCCTTGGGGGCGGTCCAGCCCTGGAGCCTGCCCGTGAGGCGCACCCCCACGAGCCTCGGGTGCAGCACCTCCCACGGCAGCCCCGCCATGGCCTCCGCCGCGTCGGCGCCGCCCACGCCGATGGCCAGCATCCCCAGGCCGCCCGCGTTGGGCGTGTGGGAGTCGGTGCCGATCATCAGGCCGCCGGGGAACGCGTAGTTCTCCAGCACCACCTGGTGGATGATGCCGGAGCCCGGCCGCCAGAAGCCGATGCCGAACTTGCGGGAGGCCGAGCGGAGGAACTCGTAGACCTCCTCGTTCTCCCGGATGGCGCGGGCCAGGTCCTCCGCGGCCCCGCCCTCGGCGCGGATCAGGTGGTCGCAGTGGGTCGTGGTGGGCACGGCCACGCGGCGCCGCCCGGACATCATGAACTGCAGGAGCGCCATCTGGGCGGTGGCGTCCTGGAGCGCCACGCGGTCCACGCGCAGCCGGAGCATGGCCCGGCCCCGCTCCCACGGCTGGTGCTCCGGGTCCCAGCAGTGGCCGGCGAGGATCTTCTCCGCCAGCGTCAGCGGCCGCCCGAACGTGCGGCGCGCCCACGCGGCGCGCGCGGCCAGGGTCTCGTAGAGCGAGCGGACCTGCTCGACCGACAGCTCCACCGCCATCGCGCCCTCCTAGACCGCGGCGGCCGCGCGGGCCGGCCGCGGCCGACGGAAGCTGGCCTTGATCAGGTCGCGGTTCAGGCGGGCGATGACCTCGATGCTGATCTCCTTGGGGCACACCGCCTCGCACTCCCCGATGTTGGTGCAGTTGCCGAAGCCCTCGCGGTCGTGGGCGGCCACCATGCCGCGCACCCGGTCCCACCGCTCGGGCTGGCCCTGGGGGAGCAGGCCGAGGTGCGCGACCTTGGCGGCGGTGAAGAGCATGGCCGAGGCGTTGGGGCACGCGGCCACGCAGGCGCCGCAGCCGATGCACGCCGCCGCGTCGAACGCCCGGTCGGCGTCTTCCTTGGGCACCAGGACGGCGTTGGCGTCCGGCGCGCTCCCCGTGGGCGCCGTGATGTAGCCGCCCGCCTGGATGATGCGGTCCAGCGCCGAGCGGTCCACCACCAGGTCCTTGATGACCGGGAAGGCCCGGGCCCGCCAGGGCTCGATCCACAGGACGTCGCCGTCCTTGAACATCCGCATGTGGAGCTGGCAGACGGTGGTGCCGCGCCGCGGCCCGTGGGCCACGCCGTTGATCATGAAGCCGCACGAGCCGCAGATGCCCTCCCGGCAGTCGTGCTCGAACGCGATGGGCGCCTCGCCCCGCGCGATCAGCTCCTCGTTGACCACGTCCAGCATCTCCAGGAACGACATGTGGGGCGAGATGTTCCGGGCCTGGTAGGTGGCGAACCGGCCGGGATCGGCGGGGCTCTTCTGCCGCCAGACGTGCAGGGTCAGGTTCATTTGTAGCTTCTCACGGTGGGCTTGACGTACTCGAACACCAGGGGCTCCTTGTGCAGGACCGGCCGGCCCGGGTCGCCGGTGAACTCCCAGGCCGCCACGTAGGAGAACCGCTCGTCGTCGCGCCGGGCCTCGCCGTCCTCCGTCTGGCTCTCCTCCCGGAAGTGGCCGCCGCACGACTCGGCGCGGTGGAGCGCGTCGATGGCCAGCAGCTCGGCCAGCTCGAGGAAGTCGGCCACCCGCCCGGCCTTCTCCAGCGACTGGTTGAGACCCAGGTCGTCCTCCAGCACGCGGACGTTCTTCCAGAAGTCCTCCCGCAGGGCGGGGATCTCCTGGAGCGCCTTGCGGAGCCCGTTCTCGTTGCGGGCCATCCCGCACAGGTCCCACATGATGCGGCCCAGGTCCCGGTGGAAGGCGTCCACGCTGCGGCTTCCCTGGATGGACAGCAGGCGCTTGACCCGGTCGGCGACCTCCCGCTCCACCGCGCGGAAGGCGGGGTGGTCGGGGGCGAGCCCGTCCGGCTTCACCCCGGCCAGGAAGTTCGGCACGGTGGCCGGCAGGATGAAGTACCCGTCCGCCAGGCCCTGCATCAGGGCGCTGGCGCCCAGGCGGTTGGCGCCGTGGTCCGAGAAGTTCGCCTCGCCGCCCACGAACAGCCCCGGGATGGTGGACATGAGGTCGTAGTCCACCCACAGGCCGCCCATGGTGTAGTGCACGGCAGGGTAGATCCGCATGGGGACCCGGTAGGCGTTCTCCCCGGTGATGCGCTCGTACATGTCGAACAGGTTGCCGTACTTCTCGCGGATCCGGTCCTCGCCCTGGCGCCGGATGGCGTCGGAGAAGTCCAGGTAGACCCCGCGGCCTCCCGGCCCCACCCCGCGGCCCTGGTCGCACACTTCCTTGGCCGCCCGCGAGGCGATGTCGCGCGGCGCCAGGTTGCCGAAGGAGGGGTACTTGCGCTCCAGGTAGTAGTCGCGCTCGTCCTCCGGGATCTGGTCGGGCGGCCGCGTGTCGCCGGCCCTCTTCGGCACCCAGACCCGCCCGTCGTTGCGGAGCGACTCGGACATCAGGGTGAGCTTCGACTGGTAGTCGCCGCTCACCGGGATGCAGGTGGGGTGGATCTGGGTGTAGCAGGGGTTGGCGAAGAAGGCGCCGCGCCGGTGGGCCCGCCAGATGGCGGTGGCGTTGGAGGCCTTGGCGTTGGTGGACAGGTAGAACACGTTGCCGTAACCGCCCGTGGCCAGCACCACGGCGTCCCCCACGTGGGACTCGATGGCGCCGGTGACCAGGTTGCGGGTCACGATGCCCCGCGCGCGGCCGTCCACCACCACCAGGTCCAGCATCTCCGTCCGCGGGTGCATGCGGACGGTGCCGGCGGCCGCCTGGCGCATGAGGGCCTGGTAGGCGCCCAGCAGGAGCTGCTGCCCCGTCTGCCCCCGCGCGTAGAAGGTGCGCGAGACCTGGGCGCCGCCGAAGGACCGGTTGTCCAGGAGGCCCCCGTACTCGCGGGCGAACGGCACGCCCTGCGCCACGCACTGGTCGATGATGTTCAGGCTCAGCTCGGCCAGCCGGTAGACGTTGGCCTCGCGGGCCCGGAAGTCGCCGCCCTTGACGGTGTCGTAGAACAGCCGGAAGACGCTGTCGCCGTCGTTGCGGTAGTTCTTGGCGGCGTTGATGCCGCCCTGCGCCGCGATGGAGTGGGCCCGGCGCGGGGAGTCGTGGTAGGTGAAGCACTCCACGTTGTAGCCCAGCTCGCCCAGCGAGGCGGCGCCGGCCGCGCCGGCCAGTCCCGAGCCCACCACGATCACGGTGTACTTGCGGCGGTTGGCGGGGTTCACCAGCTTCATCTCGAAGCGGTGCCGGTTCCACTTGTCCTCGATGGGACCCGGGGGGATCCTGGCGTCGAGCGTGCCGACCTTGCCCTCGACCTCCACGGCCGTCATGCCTCCCTCACCGCACCCATCCGGCGAGCACCGCGACGGGGATCGAGACGTTGCCGACGACCACGACCACGGACAGGACCGCCGCCAGCGCCCGGTAGAACCCGTTGGTGCGGGCGCCCAGTCCCAGCGTCTGGAACAGGCTCCACACCCCATGGTACATGTGCAGCCCCAGCGCGAGCTGCGCCAGGATGTAGAAGGCCGAGACGTACCAGACGCTGAAGCCCAGGACGACGTTGCGGTAGACCGACGTGGGCTGGAACTGGCCGGGGGCGAAGCCCACGACGCCCGCGGTGAAGTGCAGCAGGTGGTAGACCACGAACAGCAGGATGATGACGCCGCCCCACCGCATGGTGCGCGACGCGTACGTCGCCTGCACGTCCTCCTTCCGCCGGTAGGCGACGGGCCGCGCCGACCAGCTCCGCTGCGACAGCTCGGCGGCGGCCCAGACGTGGAGCACGATGGCGGCCAGCAGGACGATCCTGAGCGTCCAGAGCGCCTGCTCGTGCATGAGCAGCGGCGCCCCCATGGCGCGCAGGAAGGCGGCGTAGGCGTTGAACGCCTCCTCGCCGAAGTAGATCTTGAGGTTGCCCGCCATGTGGAGGACGACGAACCCGACCAGCACCACGCCGGTCACCGCCATGACGACCTTCTTGCCGACCGAGGTGCTCCAGAGGACCAGGACTGCGCTCGCGCTCATCGGGTCTCCTCTCTCGCCCACCCGCCGCGCGCCTGCGATGTGCGTGCGGGCCGCAGACACACGTTCGCCTCCCCTCGCGGGGAGGCGAATAACCCGCCGAAGAACTCTACCGCCGCGCGAGGGGACCCGTCAAGGCGGCGGCCGCCTCGGGTGGGCAGATCGCGCTAGCCCAGACCCAGCAACCGGCCCACGGCGGCGCGGCGCAGCGCCAGGATCGATCCGCTCGGGGCGAGCCCCATGGGACAGACCTCGGTGCAGTTGCCCTGCGCGTGGCAGCGGGGCAGCGCGTCCTCGGCGAGGAGCAGGCGCCACCGCGCCTCGTGGGCGCCGTCACGCCGGTCGCGCTGGAGCGTGAAGGCCCGGTTGAGCGCGGCCGGGCCCGGGAAGCGGGGATCGTGCGCCACCATCGTGCAGGCCGACAGGCACATGCCGCAGCCGATGCACTCGATGGCCCCGTCGATGGCGCGGCGCTCGCGCGAGTCGCCCGGGATCACGGCGTGGGGCTCGGCGTCCGGCCGAGGCCGGAAGGCGGCGCCCGCGCCGCGCATGCGGGCCCCGAACGGGGCCATGTCCACCACCAGGTCGCGGAGCAGCGGCAGGTGGTAGAGGGGCCGCACGCCCACGGGCCCCGGCCCCAGCGCGGCCAGCCGGGTGCGGCAGGCCCAGCGCTCCCGGCCGTTCACCACCACCGCGCACGAGCCGCACATCCCCACCCGGCACGCGTAGCGGAAGGCGAGCGTTGGGTCCCGGGTGCGCTGGACCTCTACCAGGGCGTCCAGCACCGTGGCCTCGGCGCCCACGTCCACGGCGTACTCCTGCCACCGCTCCGGGCCGCCGGGGGACCAGCGGAAGACGCGGAGGACCGCTATCGCAGCACCTCCGCGTACGTCCGCTCGTCGAAGCCCACCAGGAGCGTGCGCCCCCGGCGCAGCGTGGGGGCCCGCAGCGTGCCGCTGGGCCCGAGCAGCAGGCCCAGCAGCGTCTCGCGGTCGGGGCGCTCGCGGCGCAGGTCCACGTGCACCACCCGCTTGCCGCGGGTGGCCCAGACCTCGTCCACGTCGTCCAGCAGCGCCAGGGCGGCGTCGCCCTTGATGGTGGACTTCCGCGCGTCCACCCGGGTGGCCACGTCGATCTTCCGCCTCGCAAGGAACCCCTGCGTCCTGGCGCAGGTCACTCACCCCGCCCTGAGGTAACCCCAGTCCACGCGCGTCATGGCAGGCTCCCGACGAACTCGGCGACCGCCAGCCCGATCTCGGCCGGCGAGTCCTCCTGGATGAAGTGCAGGCCCCGCACCGTCACCTCCCGCTGGCGCGGCCACCGCCGGCAGAACTCCCGCTGGGCGCCGACCAGGATGGAGCCGGGCTGGGCGTTGACGAAGAGCTTGGGCACGTCGGAGGCGGCGAGCCACCGTGCGTACCCCTCCACGATGGCGGTCACGTCGGCCGGCTGCCCCTCGAGGGGAATCTCGCGCGGCCAGGTGAGCATGGGCCGCCGCGCCTCGCCGGGCTCGGCCCACGGCCGCCGGTACTCCGCCATCTCCTCCTCGGTCAGGCGGCGGAGCACGCTCGCCGGCAGGATCCGCTCGACGAAGGCGTTCTTGACGAGGACGATCTCCTCCCCGGCCGGGGAGCGCATGGCCTGGAAGATCGCCCGGGCCGGCTCGGGCCACTCGGCCCACGTGAGCGGGCGCACGATCGCCTCCATGTAGGCCAGGCCGCGCACGCGCTCGGGGTGGCGCTGGGCCCACCAGAAGCCCAGCGCGGAGCCCCAGTCGTGCATCACCAGCGTGACGTCCCGCGTGAGCCCCAGCGCGTCGAACCAGGCGTCCAGGTACCGGGCGTGGTCCACCAGGCGGCAGGCGCCGCCCGGGGCCCTGCCCGACCGGCCCATCCCGATCAGGTCGGGCGCCAGGCACCGCCCCGCGGGCTCGACGTGGGGAATGACGTTCCGCCAGAGGTACGACGAGGTGGGGTTGCCGTGCAGGAACACGACCGGGGCCCCCCGCCCCCGGTCCACGTAGGCCATCTCGCTGTCCAGGACCGCCACGCGCTCCACGGGCGGCAATGTACCAGATCGCCCGGCTCCCGGGCCTCCGGAACCGGCGGCGGCCGGCCGATGTGTACGTTGTAGACGCAGACGCAGGGGAGGCGTCCGTGGCCCGGCACATCCTGCTGATAGACGACGAGGAAGCGATTTGCGAGACCCTGCAGAGCTTTCTCGTCTCCCACGGCCACGAGGTCACCTGCGCCACCAACGGCGAGCAGGCCCTGGCCGAGGCCCTCCAGGTGGACCTGGTCATCTGCGACCTCCACCTCAACGGCGAGAGCGGGCTCCAGGTGATCGAGCGGCTCCGGACTGCGCGGCCGGAGCTCAAGATCCTGGTGCTGACCGGCAACCCCAGCATCAGCGCGCTCCAGGCGGCCAGGGACCTGGGGGTCGTGGGCTTCCTCACCAAGCCGCTGGGGCTGCCGGAACTCCTGAGCAGCGTCAACAAGGTCCTCGGCGAGGAGCTGGGGCCGGTGCTGCTCTTCCCCTCCTCGCTCCGGGAGAAGCTCGCCGACGTGGTCCCCTACATCCCCGAGCTCAGCGTCTCGGACCCGCCCAACTGGGTGCGGGTGCGCACGCAGATCCGGGCCGTGGCGCCCTCCTGCGTGCTGGCGGACGGCTCCGTCCCCGAGACCATCGACTTCCTGGACGTCTGCTCGCGAGAGCTGGACGGCGTCTGCCTCTTCGTCCTCTGCCGCGAGGAGGACTTCAACACGGCCCGGCAGCTCATCAGCCGGTTCCCGGCCGCCCGGTGCGTCGCCATGGACAGCACCCCCGAGGAGCTGCTGCGGGCGGTCCGCACGCAGGTCATGGCCCGCCGTGCGGAGGCCGCGCGCGTGCGCGCCACGCTGCTGCAGCAGCTCAGCCGGTGCAAGTACGCGGAGCCCCTGCGGCTGGGCTACTACTGCACCATCTCCGGTCCCTGCCCCTGCGGCGAGGAGAAGGACGCGCTGGTGACGGTGCGCGGCAAGGACCACTACCGCTGCCCCAAGCGCCCCTTCCTCATCCCCAGCGTGGAGCGCGTGGGGCTGCTCACGTGGCAGGGGATGCCCGACGAGACCACCATCATCGAGTACCGGGCGGCCGCGATGGAGCAGCTCCGCCAGGGCAAGACGCACGTCATCGTCAACTGCGAGCGGCTCGAGGGCAGTCACCCCAACCTCATCGAGATCCTGGCCGACATCGAGAACGGGCTGGCCGACAAGGCCGACGCCTGCATCGACGTCATCAACCTGAACCCGAAGGCGCTGCACACCTTCCGGAAGTGGGGCGAGTTCCTGGTCAACGTGAAGTTCCATGGGCGCGTGCTGGTGGAGCTGGAGCACGCGCGCCACGGCGGCGTCCCGCCAGCGACCTCCTAGCGGCCCCGGGTCAGCTCGCCTCCTCCACCGCCAGCGCCTGCCGGCGCCGCCCCAGGGCCGGCAGCAGCGGCGACACCAGCAGCAGCCCCGCCAGCAGCAGGCACACCGCGGAGATGGGCCGGGTCACGAAGATGGCGAACTGCCCCTGGGAGAGGATGAGGGACTTCCGGAGGTTGTTCTCCAGGAGCGGGCCCAGGACGAAGGCCAGCACCAGCGGCGCCGGCTCGTACTCCAGCTTCTTCATCAGCCAGCCCACCACGCCGAAGACGATCATCACGTAGACGTCGAAGACCGTGTTGGCCACGCTGTACACGCCGATCAGGCAGAAGAGCAGGATCAGCGGGAACAGGATGCGGTAGGGGACCCGCAGCACCTGCACCCAGATCCCGATGAGGGGCAGGTTCAGCACCAGCAGCATCAGGTTGCCGATGTACATGCTGGCGATCACGCCCCAGAACAGACCCGGGTTCTGCTTCATCAGGAGGGGGCCCGGCTGCACGCCGTGCACCATGAAGGCGCCCAGCAGGAGGGCCATGATCACGTTGGGCGGCACGCCCAGCGTCATGAGGGGGATGAAGGCGCCGCCGGTGGCCGCGTTGTTGGCCGACTCTGGCGCGGCCACGCCCTCGATGGCCCCGCGACCGAAGCGCTCCGGGTGGCGCGACAGGCGCTTCTCCAGCGCGTAGGAGAGGAACGAGGCGATCACGGCGCCGCCGCCGGGGAGGATGCCGAGGAAGAAGCCCACCAGGGAGCCGCGCACGATGGCCCACCGGCTCTCCACCCAGTCGCGGGCGGTGGGCAGGAGCCCCCGGATGCTGGTCCGGAACACCTCCCGCCGGAGCGTCCGCTCCACGTTCAGCAGCACCTCCGCGACGCCGAACAGGCCCATCACCACGGGCACCAGCCCGATCCCGTCCACCAGCTCGAGCCGGTCGAACGTCAGGCGGGGCTGGGCGGTGATGGAGTCGAGCCCCACCAGCCCCAGGACCAGGCCCAGCGCCGCCGTCAGGAGCGCCTTCGCCATCGAGCCGTGGGCCAGGTAGATCAGGATGGTGAGCCCCAGCACCATCAGGCTGAAGTACTCCGGCGGCCCGAACCGGAGCGCGAACCGCGACAGCGGCGGCGCCAGCAGCATCAGCCCGGCGATGGCCGCGGTGCCGCCCACGAACGACCCCAGGGCGGCCATGCCCAGGGCCGGGCCCGCCCGGCCCTGGCGGGCCATCTGGTAGCCGTCCAGGCACGTCACCACCGAGGCCGCTTCGCCGGGGATGTTCACCAGGATGGAGGTGGTGGACCCGCCGTACATCGCGCCGTAGTAGATGCCGGCCAGCATGATGATGGCGGCCTCGGGGGTGGCCTTGAAGGTGACGGGAAAGAGAAGCGACATGGCGCCCACCGGCCCGATCCCCGGCAGCACGCCGACCAGGGTGCCGACGAACACCCCCAGGAAGCAGTAGAGGAGGTTGCCGGGCTGCAGCGCGACCGCGAACCCGGTCCCGAGCTGCTGGAGCAGCTCCATCAGCCGATCCCCAGGGCTCCCGCGGGCAGCTGCGCCCCCAGCCAGACCTTGAACACCAGGTAGGCGAGCAGCGCGCTGGCCACCGCCCCGGCCACCGCCACCGACCAGCGCTGGGGCTCGATGGCCTTGAACAGGTAGATCAGCAGGAGCGCGGTGCTGAGGAGGAAGCCCAGGCGCGGCAGGAGCCAGCCGTAGGCCGCCAGGGCGGCCGTCACGCCCGCCAGCTTCGTCCAGCGGACGCCTGCCCAGCGGGTCCCGGGCGGCGCGCCCGCCCGGAGCCCCCGGCCCCCCACCGCCACGGCCAGGGCCACGATGACGAGGCCCACCCAGAACAGCATGAACCCGGGGCCGGGGTCGCGGAGCACCCCCAGCCCCAGGTCCAGGCCGGCCCGGGCGACCCCCGCGCCGATCAGCAGCCAGACCAGCGCGGAGAGGACGTCGCCGCGGTCCACCTCAGGATTTCTTCGCGAGGCCCGCCTGCTCGACCTCGGTCTTCGCGAACTCGTAGAGCTCGCGGGCGTACTTCGCGTAGTCCTCGCTGTTCTTGTAGAAGAGCTCCATGTCCAGGCGCTCCAGCGCCTTGAGGTGGACCGGCTCCTCCATGCCCTTCTTGAAGGCGTCGTGGAGCACCTTCACGACCTTCGGGTCCATGCCCTTCGGCCCCGCGATGCCGTACGGCGAGTTGGAGACGAGCCCGTAGCCCAGCTCCTTCAGGGTGGGCACGCCGGGCCAGCGGCGCGTGCGCTGGTTGCCCCAGGTGCACAGGAGCCGGAGCTGGCCCGCGTCCACCTGCGGCGCCCACCCCGTGGAGTCCGCGGTGGCCGTGACGTGGCCCCCGAGCACGGCGGGCGTGGTCTCCCCGCCGCCCTTCATGGGCACGTGCGTCCACTTGATGCCCTCGCGGGCCGCGATGATCTCCATGGTGATGTGCAGGCTCGTCCCGGCCCCCGGCGTCGCGTACGTCACCTTGCCCGGGTTGGCGCGGGCGTAGGCGACGAGGTCCTTCCACGTCTTCCAGGGCGAGTCGGCCTTCACCACCACGCCGAAGGTGTAGCCGGTGACGTGGATGATGTACGTGAAGTCCCGCAGGGGATCCCAGGTGGCCTTCACGATGTAGGGCAGGCGGAAGACGCTGATGGGGATCTGCGAGAGCGTGTAGCCGTCGGGCCTGGCGCCGGCCGCCATGGTGGCCGGGCCCACCGTGCCGCTGCCGCCCGGCTTGTTCTCGATGACCACCGGCTGGCCCAGGTGCTTGCCGGTCGCCTCCGCCAGGGCACGGAGCTGGATGTCGGTGGAGCCACCCGGCGGCCACGGGCAGATCAGCGTGACGGGCCGCGTGGGGAAGTCCGCGGCCCGCGCCATCCGTGGCAGCAGGGCGGCCGCCGCGCCGCCCCCCGTCAGTGTGAGGAAGCTCCGCCGTGTCACGCGCATCTCGTCCTCCTCGGGTCCCGTGGGCTCAGGTGCACCGGCATTCTAGTCCAGGAAGGGCCGCGCCGTCCCCCGGGGAGGGCAGGCGCGCGGTGGGCCGTTCGCGCCAGCGGCCTGGCGCGTCAGTACCAGCGCCAGGCCCAGACGGCCGCGAAGAGCACGGCGGCCAGGGTCAGCGCGATGCCCACCAGGGGCCGGTGCCAGCGGACCGGCAGCCCGAAGTCCAGCAGCAGCGCGCGCACGCCCAGCAGCGCGTGCACCAGGGCCAGGGCCAGGAGCGCCGCCTGCACGTCGCGGCGGAAGGGGCTCGCCAGGTGCAGCGCGACGACCACCAGCAGGGCCACGGCCGCCGCCCGCTGGACGAGCCACGCCCACATGCCGGCCTTCGTGTCGCGCCAGCCCTCCGGCGACGCCCACCCGCGCCTGAGCACCTTGCCGCCCGTGGCGTCCGCCATCAGTGGCCCACCGACATGCCCCAGCGCAGCACGGTCTTCCGCTCCACCCAGCGGAAGAAGAGGTTCTCCACCAGGAGCCCGATGAGGATCACCGTCAGCAGGCCCGCGAACACCAGGTCCGTGTTCATCTCGAAGCGGTTCCAGTAGATGAACCAGCCGAGGCCGCCCTGGCTGCCGGCGACGCCGAACACCATCTCCGCGGCGATGATGGTCCGCCAGGCGAAGGCCCAGCCGATCTTGACCCCCGAGAGGATGTAGGGGAAGGCCGCCGGCAGCAGGATCCCCGCCACGAACCGCCAGCCGGTCAGGCCGAAGTTCTGCCCCACCCGCCGGAGCGTGGGGGGCACCGTGACGAAGCCCTGGTAGGTGTTGAGCGCCATGGGCCACAGCACCGAGTGGATGACCACGAAGATCAGCGACTTCACCCCGAGGCCGAACCAGAGCAGGGCCAGGGGCATGAGGGCGATGGCCGGCAGGGGGTTGAACATGGCCGTGACGGTCTCGAGGAACTCCGCACCCACGCGGGTGAGCACGGCCAGGCTGGTCAGCACCAGGGCCAGGGCCGCCCCGATGGCGATCCCGGCCAGCAGGATCTGCAGCGACTGGGCGGCGTACCCCGGGACCTCGCCGCTGGCCAGGGAGCGGGCGAAGGCCTCCACCACCCGGGACGCGGAGGGGAAGAGGAGCGGGCTCACGCCGGCGAGCCGGGTCCAGGCCTCCCAGGCCACCAGCAGCCCGAGGACGATGAGCGCCTTGCGGAGGGGCGCCCGGCCGGCGCGGCTCACGTGGCCAGCACCGCCTGCACGCGGCGCAGGACCGCCAGGGCCTCGTCGCTGTCGCGGCGGCCCACCGCCGGGTTGTCCAGGATCTCACGCACCCGGCCGGGCCCCGGCGAGAGGATCAGGATCCGGTCGCCCAGCAGCACCGCCTCCTCGATGGAGTGCGTGACGAACAGGATGGTCTTGCGCGTGCTCTCCCAGATGGCCAGCAGCTCCTCCTGCATCTTGCGGCGCGTGAGGGCGTCCAGGCTGGCGAACGGCTCGTCCATGAGCAGCACGCGGGGGTCCAGGGCCAGCGACCGGGCGATGGCCACCCGCTGCTTCATCCCGCCCGAGAGCTGGTGCGGGTACGCCCCGGCGAAGCGGTCGAGGCCCACCAGGGCGATGAAGTGCGCGGCCGCAGTCCGGGCCGCCGCCTCGTCCATGCCCCGCGCCGCCCGGAGCGGGTACGTCACGTTGCCCAGCACCGTCTTCCAGGGCAGGAGCTGGTCGAACTCCTGGAAGACCACCACCCGGTCGGGCCCGGGCCGGCGGATCTCGCGGCCCTCCAGCTCGATGGAGCCGGCGGCCGGGCGGAGGAAGCCGGCCACCGCCTGGAGCAGGGTGGACTTGCCGCAGCCGGAGGGCCCCAGCAGCACGAACTTCTCGCCCTCCGTGACGGCGAACGACACCCCCTGGACCGCGGTGAACAGCCCCGCCTCGGTGGGGTAGGAGATCGTGACGTCCCTGACCTGGAGGAGGTCCGCCACGGGTCAGTTGCCGGGCAGCCCGTGCAGGTGCTCGTAGGCGTACTCCTTCCACGAGCCCGGCACCTTCTTGATCATCCCGATCTTCTGCATGAAGGTGGCGAACTTGACGAGCCCCGTGGGAGCCATGGCGTACCGGATCCCGTCCTGCTTCATGATCTCCAGGATCTGCTCGGGCGTGGACTTGCTCTTCTCGCTGGTGGCGTAGAGCCGGGCCGCCTCGGCCGGCCGGTCGTTGATGAACCCGGTGGCCTCCCGGAGCGCGTCCACCACGGCCGCCAGCAGCCTGGGGTTGGCCCGGGCCCACTTCTCGCTGGCCCACACCAGGTTGAAGGTGTGGGGGCCGCCCGCCGCCTGGTAACTGTCGAACACCTTGTGGATGCCCGCGTCGCGGAGCTGCTCGTACTGGAAGGGCGGCGACGTGAGGTGGCAGGTGATCTCGCGCTTGGAGAGGATGGCAGCCGTGGCGTCCGGGTGGGACATGGCCACGATCTGCGAGTTCAGCTTCCGGGCGTCGCCCAGCTCCTTCTCGGCCTGCATCTGCAGCGCCACGTGCTGGATGGACCCGATGGCCGGCATGGCGATGCGGTCGGTGGGCTTGATGTCGCGGAGGCTCCGGATCTCCGGGCGCGCGCAGTTGAGGTAGAGCGGCATCTGGTTCAGCGCGCTCACGATCTTCCAGTCCACGCCCCGGTCCACCGTCTGGATGAAGGGCCCGAGCCCGCCGGCGCCGATGTCCATCTGCCCGGCGATCATGGCGTCGCGGATGGCGGCCCCCGAGGTGAGCTGGCGCCACTCCACCTCGACGCCCGGCACCCGCTTCTCGATGAGCTTGAGCTCCCGCATGACGATGAGCTGCAGGTAACCGAGGCCCGGCTGCTTGACGATGCGGAGCTGCTTTGCCTCCTCGGCCCCGGCCGGGAGCACGGCGGCGAGCGCCAGCAGCCCCGGGAGGATCCACGTGAGCCACGTCGCAGGGCGGTGTCGCGTCATTGGGCGTCTCCTCGCTCGGTCAGTCCCGTGAGCGAATCGCGTGATCGGGGGGCGCCACGGCCGGGCCGCGGCGCCCCCGAGCGTCGGGGCATGGGGGGCACCCGGAGCCCCCCATTCCTCAATCCCCGATCTCCACGGTGGCGGGCGCCGCCGCTTCGGGCGGCCGCGCCCGCGTGAACTCCACCGGCTCCCGCCAGACCCTGAGCCCGTCCCCCTCCAGGCGCGCGCGCACCGAGTAGAGCGGGCCCCGGTCGGGGCCCGGGTGGTCGGCGCGGTAGTGCGCGCCCCGGCTCTCGCGCCGCTCGCGCGCGCTGGCGACGATCAGGCGCGCGGCGAGGAGCTGGTTGCGCAAGTTTAGCCAATCCTGCCAGGCAGTGTTCAGGGAAACGCCCCCGGGCACCCCGACCGCCTCCACGGCCCCGGCCAGGCGGTCGATGGCGTCGAGCGCGCAGGCCAGGCCCGGCTCGTCGCGCACCAGGCCGGCGCGCTCCCACATCACCGCCCGGAGCTCGGCCGCCAGCGCGTAGAGGT
>JBBIOF010000002.1:0-25929 GCA_037443505.1 Candidatus Rokuibacteriota bacterium | reverse complement strand
GGCCTGGCGCGAGGCCCGCGCCATCCGGGCGTGCTGGAGGCCGCGGTGGTGGGCGTGCCCGACCCCCTCGACGGCGAGGCGGTGAGGGCGTGCGTGGTCCCGAGGCCGGGGGCCGTCCTCGATTCCGACGAGGTCCGGGCGTGGGTGGCCGCGCGCCTGGCGAGGTTCAAGGTGCCCCGGGAGGTGGCCGTGCTGGACGCGCTGCCCCGCAACCCCAACGGCAAGGTGATCAAGGCGCGGCTCAGGTAGGGAGACGCCGATGGACTTCGAGCTGACCCAGGAGCAGCGGCAGATCCGGGACGTGGCCCGCCAGTTCGCCGAGGCGGAGCTGGGCGAGCGCATCGCGCCCTACGACGAGCGCCAGGAGTTCCCGCACGAGATCGTGCGGAAGCTGGGCCCGCTGGGGTTCATGGGCGTGCTGGTCCCGCCGGAGTACGGCGGGGCCGGCCTGGATCACGTCTCCTACGCCCTGATCGTCGAGGAGCTGTGCCGGGGCGACGCCTCGGTGGGCATCACCATGTGGGCCCACAACTCCCTCTGCACCAACCACCTGGCCCTCTTCGGCTCGCCCGAGCAGAAGGCGCGGTACCTGCCGTCCCTGGCCCGCGGCGAGGTGCTGGGCGCCTGGGGGCTCACGGAGCCCGGCTCGGGCTCCGACGCGGCCGCGCTCCGCACGCGGGCCGAGTGGCGCGACGGCGCCTGGGTCCTGAACGGCAGCAAGGCCTTCATCACCAACGCCAGCGTGGGCGGCATCGCCGTGGTGATGGCCCGCACCGACCCCGCGCGGGGCCGCGACGGGATCTCGGCCTTCGTCGTGGAGAAGGGGACGCCGGGCTTCAGTGCCGGCCGGCCCTACCACAAGCTCGGCCTGCACGCCTCGGACACCGCCGAGCTGGTCTTCGAGGACGCCCGCGTGCCCGCCGACCGGCTGGTCGGGGAGCGGGGCGCCGGGTTCCGCCAGGCGCTGGCCGTGCTGGAGGGCGGGCGCATCGCCATGGCGGCCATGGGGGTGGGGATCGCCCAGGCCGCCCTGGACGCCGCGGTCCGGTACATGAAGCAGCGGACCGCGTTCGGGCGCACGCTGGCCGAGTTCAACGGGCTGCAGGGCATGGTGGCCGAGATGGCCACCGACATCGAGACGGCCCGGCTCCTCACGCTGCACGCCGCCTGGCTGAAGGACCAGGGCCGGCGGGCCATGCCGGCCGCCTCCATGGCCAAGGTCTTCGCCTCGGAGACCGCCATGAAGGCGGCGACCCGGGCGGTGCAGATCCACGGCGGCGCCGGCTACATCACGGAGTTCCCGGTGGAGCGGATCTTCCGGGACGCCAAGCTCACCGAGATCGGGGAGGGCACCTCCGAGATCCAGCGGATGGTGATCGCGCGAGAGATCCTCCAGCTGGCCTGAATCCACGGACGTTGTATGCTGGCGGCGCGATGCCCGACCTGATCCAGCTGGAGGGCGTCAGCAAGCGCTACCTGACCGGCTCGGGCGCCGTGGAGGCGCTCCGCGACGTCTCGCTCGCCGTCCGCGACGGCGAGTTCTGCACCCTGATCGGCCCCAGCGGGTGCGGCAAGTCCACCCTCCTGGCGATGCTCGGCGGGCTGGTGGCGCCCGACGCCGGCCGGGTGATCATCGACGGCCGGCCGGTCGCGGGCCCGGACCCGGGACGGGTGGCCACGGTGTTCCAGGATCCCGGCCTCTTCCCCTGGCGCACGGCCCTCGAGAACATCGAGTTCGGCCTGGAGCTGCAGGGCGTGCCCCGCGCCCGCCGCCGGGCGGTGGCTGTGGAGCTGCTGGGCCCGCTCGGGCTCCGTCGCTTCGGGGAAAAGTATCCCCGGGAGCTGTCGGGCGGGATGCGGCAGCGCATCGCCATCGGCCGCGCGCTGGCCGTGGACAGCAAGATCCTGCTGATGGACGAGCCCTTCGGGGCGCTGGACGAGCAGACGCGGGTGCTGATGGGCGAGTGGCTGCTGGACATCTGGCGCCGGTCCGGCAAGACGGTCATCTTCGTCACCCACAGCCTGCACGAGGCCCTGGCGCTCTCCACGCGGATCGTGGTGATGACGGCGCGCCCCGGCCGGATCAAGAGCGTGCTGGAGCTGGCCCTGCCGTACCCGCGCGCCATGGAGTCGCCCGAGCTGGTCACCCTCCGCGCGAAGCTCTGGAGCGAGATCCGCGACGAGTCGCTCCGGGCCATGGGCGAGGCGTGAGGCCGGGCGCCGGGGCGTGGCCGGCGCGGGGCGAGGCGTGAGGACCGCGCTGGCGCGCGTGGCCCTCCTGGCCGCCGGGCTCGCCGCCTGGGAGGTCGCGGCGCGGGCGGGCAACCCGCTCCTCTACGTGCCGCCCTCGGCGGCGGTGCCCGCGCTGGTGGACCTGCTGGCCCTGCGCTCCTATCCCGACCTGCCGGCCCACCTGCTGCTCACCGTGCGGGAGATCGCCGTGGCGTACGGGCTCGCGGTGGCCGCCGGCCTGGGCGTGGGCTTCGCGCTGGGGCTGAACCGGCTCCTGGGGCGGGCCTACGGCCCCATCCTGGCGGCGCTCTACGCGGTGCCTGCGGTGGTCTGGTACCCCTCGCTCATGCTCTTCTTCGGGCTCGACGCCGCGTCCAAGATCGCCTTCGGCTTCCTGCTTGGCTTCTTCCCCGTGGCGCTGGCGGTGCTGGCCGGCATCCGGCAGGCGAACCGGCACCTGGTGACCGTGGCGCGGAGCTTCGGCGCCTCGTCCCCGACGGTCTTTACGAAGGTCCTGCTGCCCGGGATGCTCTTCACGCTGGCGGGCGGCCTCCGCACCGGGCTCGCGCTGGCGGTGATCGGCGTCATCGTGGGCGAGATCCTGGGCTCCACCGCGGGCGTGGGCTCGCTCATCAACCACGCCTACGGGCTGGCGCGCACGGCCGACTACGTGGCGCTGGTGCTGGTGACGCTGGTGCTGATCGTGGCCTCCGACGTGGTCGCCGGGCTGGTGGAGCGCCGCGCGAAGCGGTGGACCGGGTGAGGCTCGGGGTGCCCCTCCTGCAGGCGGCCAGCGTGACGGCCCTGCTCGGCGGCTGGGAGGCGGTGGCGCGCCTGGGCTGGGTGGATCCGCTCTTCGTCCCGGCGCCGAGCGCCGTGGCCTCGGGCTTCGGGGCCATCGGGGGCGAGGCGCTCCCGGCGCTGGGCGAGACGCTGGCGAAGACGGCCGCGGCCTACGCCCTGGCGGTGGTGGTCGGCGTCGGGGCGGGGGTCCTGGTGGGCTCCGTGCGGGCGCTCCACGACGCGCTCCACCCCTTCGTGGTGGCCCTCTACGGCATTCCCAAGATCCTGGTGCTGCCGTGGATCGTCCTGACCCTGGGGTTCGGCGCGGCGCCCGCCGTGTTCTACGGCTTCCTCCACGGCGTGTTCCCCATCATGGTGCTGGTGATGGGGGGCGTGCGCGACGTGGACCGGGGCCTCCTCACCGTGGCGCGCGCGTACGGCGCGCGGCCGTGGCAGGTGTACTGGAAGGTGATCCTGCCGGCCGCGGTGCCGTCGGTGCTGGCGAGCCTCCGCCTGGGGATCGTGTTCTGCCTGCTGGGCGTGCTCATCGTCGAGATGTTCGCCGGCATCCGCGGCATGGGCCACGTCATGGGCTCGCTGGCCAACGGGTTCCGGGCGCCCGAGCTGTTCGCCGCCACGGGCCTGGTGTCGGCGGCGTCCATCGTCATTGTGCTGGCGCTCGACGCCCTGAACGATCGCCTGTCGCGCTGGCGCTGACGCCCCGGGGGCCCCGGCGCCGGCCCCCGCGGTCACCGGGTCCCGGGGTGGGCCACCTGCGTGCGCCGGATGCGGGCCTGGACGTCCCGCACCCGGCCGCCCTCCAGGGCGATCTCCACCTCGTGGTCCTCCACGTCCCAGCGGTCCACGGTGGCGAGCCACCAGAACGTGCGCCGCCGGTGCGGCACCGCCCGCCGGCCGCGGTAGACCAGCGTCTTGCTGTCGGGCGACGCCAGGCGCTCGTGCTCCTCGGCCAGCGGGCCGCAGACGCGGAGGACCTCCTCGTAGGTGGTCTCCCCGGGCACGACCCGGGCGAGCTGCTCCCGCCCCAGCACGACGCCGCTCTCCCGTCCGGGGTCGCCCCGCCCGAACTGGAACCGCGCGCGGATGACGCGGCCCGCGCGCGCGGCCAGCGCGCGGACGAGGGGACCGGCCAGGTTGCCCAGCAGGAAGAACAGGGCGGGGATCAGGACGGGCGCCCACGACTGGACGCCGGAGAAGTAGCCGAACTGCGCGGTGAGCACCTGGGGCGCGATGCCCTCGGAGCGGTCGAGGAAGAGCGAGAGGACCTCGGTGTCCTCCAGCGACTCGCTGCGCCGGCGGCTGCTCGACTGGGGGAAGACCTCGTCGATCTTGAGCCGTCCGGCCTCCGCGAAGTTGACGATGAGCTGCGAGGGGTCGTCGCTGAGGCGCACCACCCGGTCGCGGTTGTTGAAGTAGAGGGGGAACACGGCGCGCGGCCGGACGTCGTGGAAGGAGAGCGCGATCCGGTAGCGCGGGCCCCAGAAGGTGCGCTCCACCCACGTGGCGGGCTTGGGCCTGACCAGGTCGCGGGCCGTGAACCGGAGCGTCACCAGCCACGTGCGGTTGACCAGCCTGGGCGTCCACGGGATGCGGATCCAGGTGGCGGGCGAGGTGAGCCCCAGCGGGCCGCCCTCGCTGACGAAGGTGACGTAGGGCGCGCCCCCCGGCAGGGGCTCGGGCGGTGCCTCGCCGCCCATGCGGTAGAGGTTCTGGGCCAGGAGCTGGAGGCGCCCCTCCTCCAGCGGCACGAAGCCCAGACTCTCCACGTCCCGGGACAGCGCGGGGTCGCCGCGGCCGGCGGTGTCGCCCGCCACGGCCCCGGGCCACAGCAGGTAGAGGTCCTGCTCGAACTCCACCGCGCTGCGGGTAGGCGGGACGGCCAGGCTGAAGAGCACCTCGACCGGCACGTCGGCGCGCTCGGGGCTCACGCCGGCACGGACCAGCAGCGGGCCCACCGTGAACTCCGGGTGCGGCCGGCTGGCCAGGAAGAGCTGGGCGCGGGCCGCGGCCGGGCTGCCCAGGAGCAGCAGCCCGGCGAGCAGCCAGGCGGGCCACCCCGTCACGCGCGGACCGGCGTGAATTCCCGGGCGACGTGCTCCTCGAGGGGCAGCCGCTTCTTGATCATCCCGTACTCGAGGAGCGTGTCCTGCATCGAGCGGAGCGCCTCCATGCTGATGGTGCCGTCCAGCGAGAACAGGGGGCTCGAGATCCTGTGGGCGCCCAGCACGGCCTCCGGCGGCCAGCCGAGCTTGCGGGAGGTCACCTGGGCCGCCTCGCCCGGGTTGTCCTTCATCCACCGGAGCGCGCCGAAGATGGCCCTCATGGCCTTGCGGATCAGGTCCGGGTGCTTCCGGATGCCCTCCTCGGAGGCGTACTGGATCTGGCTGATCCACCGCGGCGTCACCGCGTCCAGGCGCTGCAGCACTTTCGACTTGCCCTGGTGCTGCGTCACCGCCCCGCCGTCGCCCCACACGAAGGCGTGGATCTCCTTGCGGGCCAGGGCGGCGAGCTGGGCGTCGAGGCCCCCCAGGCCCACGATCTTCACGTCGCGGTCGGCATCCCAGCCTTCCTTCCGGGCCAGCATGCGGGCGAACACCCAGGTGGTGGCGCCCGCGCGGGTGACGCCGATGGCCTTGCCCCTGAGGTCGGCGACCTTCTGGATCTCGGGCGCCACGTTGAGCGTGAAGTGGTTGCCCTCGGTGTGCGTGGCGGTCATCTTGAGCGGCATGCCGGCCTCGCGGAACACCAGGATGTCCGTGCTGCCGGCGGCGCCGATGAGGATCTCGCCGGCGATCACCGCCTTGACCAGGTCGGGGCCGCCGCGGAAGGGCACGAACTCCACGGCGAGCCCCTCGCCCCGGAACATGCCCTTCTCCAGGGCCACGATGAACGGTCCGGCCAGCGCGTAGTCCCCGAGGACGGCGGTCCCCAGCTTCACCGCGGTCTGGCCGGCGGCCGCACGCGGCGCGAGGCCCGTGGCGGCGGCCGTGGCGGAGGCGAGGAAGCGGCGGCGGCTCATGGCGCTCATGGGCGTGACCTCCCGTGCTGGAGCGTCGTTCGCTCCCCTTGACAATGTTGAAATTCGTCCATAACTTAGGCCGCACTATTCATGGGTGAGAGCCCGCTCCCAGCATTCGGCTTCGGCATGCCCGCCAAAGAAGCCCTGGCGCGACGTCGAGATCGTACAACCGGCCTGCAGCTGTTCACAATCTGCATCAAGCGCCCCGCCCGGCGTCCGGCATGACGGCCTCCGGTCCCGTCGACTACCGGACCTCCGACGGCGTGGCCTGGATCACGCTCGACCGCCCGGAGGTGCTCAACGCGCTCGACACGGCGCTGGCGGCGGCCCTGGCCGACCGCGCCGAGGCGGCCGCGGCCGATCCCGGCGTGGTGCTGGTGGTGGTGCGAGGGCGAGGCCGCGCCTTCTGCTCGGGCATGGACCGGACCGCGCTGGCCGCCGGGACGGTGGGCGAGGAGTTCTTCCGCCACTGGATCCGGGCCCTGAACCGTCTGGAGGACATGCCGAAGGTGACCCTGGCGGTCCTGCACGGCCACTCCATCGGCGGCGGGCTCCAGCTCGCCACCGCCTGCGACCTCCGGCTGGCGAGCGCCGACGCCGTCATCGGCCTCGGCGCCACGCGCCACGGGCTCGTCCCCGACGGGGCGGTGCTCCGGCTGGCCCGGCTGGTGGGGCTCGGGCGCGCCAAGGAGCTGGCGCTGCTCAACGACACCATCGGCGCCGAGGAGGCGCGCGCCATGGGCCTCGTGAACTGGGTCTGCGCGCCGGACGAGGTGGACGCCACGGTGGCCGGGCTGGTGGCACGGGTGCGGGCGGCCGCGCCCACGGCGACGGCCCACACCAAGCGGCTTCTCCAGGAATCCTTCCACTCGGATCCCCGCGCGATGATCGAGGCGCTGGTGGAGGCCCAGCGGGCGTGCCTCGGCTCGTGGGAGCTCGAGGAGGCCAACCGCGCGTGGCGGGAGCGGCGGGACGCGGTCTACCACCCGCGCCCCCGGGGGACACCGTGACGGCGGACGGCGTCATCCTGGAGACGCGGGGCCTCACGAAGGAGTTCCGCGGCTTCGTGGCCGTCAAGGACGTGAACCTCAAGGTCCGCCGGGGGACGGTGCACGCCCTGATCGGGCCCAACGGGGCCGGGAAGACCACGTGCTTCAACCTCCTCACGCACTTCCTCACGCCCACCCGGGGCCGCATCTTCTTCAAGGGGCGCGACATCACGGGCCAGCGCCCCGCCGACATCGCGCGGCTGGGCATGGTGCGCTCCTTCCAGATCTCCGCGGTGTTCCCCCACCTCACGGTGCTGGAGAACGTCCGCATCGCGCTGCAGCGGCGCCGGGGCCACTCGTTCGACTTCTGGCGGTCGGAGCGGGTGCTGGCCGAGCTCAACGGGCGGGCGGCCGAGCTGCTGGCGGCGGTCGGGCTCACGGAGCACGCGGGCACCATCGCGGTGGAGCTGCCGTACGGGCGCAAGCGGGCCCTGGAGATCGCCACCACGCTCGCCCTGGACCCGGAGATGATGCTCCTGGACGAGCCCACGGCCGGCATGGGGCACGAGGACGTGGACCGGGTGGCCGCGCTCATCAAGAAGGTCGCCGCCAACCGGACCGTCCTGATGGTGGAGCACAACCTGAGCGTGGTGGAGCACCTGTCGGACACCATCACCGTCCTGTCACGGGGCGAGGTGATCGCGGAGGGCGACTACGCCAGCGTGTCGAGGAACCCGGACGTGATCCAGGCCTACCTGGGGTCGGGCTGTGTCTGAGGTGATGGGGGGCTCCTGGCGCCCCCCAGGCCCCCCGACGCTCGGGGCGCCCCGGCCGAGCCAGGGCGCCCCTGGATCGCCCGACCCGGTCGCGGGCTCCGAGCCGCTGCTGACCGTCCGCGGGCTGGAGGCGTGGTACGGGGAGTCGCACATCCTGCACGGGGTGGACTTCGACGTGTACCCGGGCGAGGTGGTGACGCTGCTGGGGCGCAACGGCGCCGGCAAGACCACGACGCTCAAGTCCATCATGGGCATCGTGACCCGGCGCCGGGGCTCGGTCCGGCTGGGCTCCGTGGAGCTGGTGCACCTGCCCTCCAACCTGATCGCGCGGCTGGGGATCGCCTTCTGTCCCGAGGAGCGGGGGATCTTCGCCAGCCTGAACGTGGAGGAGAACCTGCTGCTGCCGCCCGAGGTGCGCCCGGGCGGCATGCCGCTGGACGCCATCTTCGGCCTGTTCCCCAACCTGCGGGAGCGGCTGCGCAGCCAGGGCACCAAGCTCTCCGGCGGCGAGCAGCAGATGCTGGCCATCGCCCGGATCCTCCGCACCGGGGCCCGGCTGCTCCTCCTGGACGAGCCCACGGAGGGGCTGGCGCCGGTGATCAAGGAGCAGATCGGCGCCACCGTCGCCCGGCTCAAGGCGGAGGGCTTCACCATCCTGCTGGTGGAGCAGAACTTCCGGTTCGCGGCCACCGTGGCCGACCGTCACTACGTGATGGAGCACGGGCGGGTGGTGGACATGATTCCGAACGCCGAGCTGGACCGGTCCATCGACAAGCTCCACGACTACCTCGGGGTGTAGTGCAACGTCGGGACGCTCCCGACGGGAGAAAGGAGTCGAGACCATGCCCATGAAGCGCGTCCTGTTGCTCGCGGCGGCGGTGCTCGTCGCCGCCACCACCGCCCACGCCCAGGTCTCCGACGGCGTGGTGAAGATCGGTGTCATGAACGACCAGTCCGGGACCTACGCCGACCTGGCGGGGCCCGGCTCGGTGGTCGCCGCCCGGATGGCGGTGGAGGACTTCGGCGCCGCCCGGAAGGGCCTGAAGGTGGAGATCCTGGTGGCGGACCACCAGAACAAGCCCGACGTGGGCTCCAGCGTGGCCCGCCAGTGGTTCGACGCCGACAGGGTGGACGTGATCGTGGACGTGCCCACGTCGTCGGTGGTGCTGGCGGTGAACCAGGTGGCGCGGGAGAAGAACAAGGCGCTCATCGTCTCCACGGGCGCCACCTCCGACCTCACCGGCAAGGCCTGCTCGCCCAACGCCATCCACTGGACCTACGACACCTGGTCGCTCGCCAACGGGACGGGCCAGGCCATCGTGAAGACGGGCGGCACCACCTGGTTCTTCCTCACCGCCGACTACAAGTTCGGGCACGACCTGGAGCGCGACACGGAGGCCGTGGTGGTGAAGAACGGCGGCAAGGTGCTGGGCAAGGTCCGCCATCCCTTCCCCACCGCGGACTTCTCCTCGTTCCTGCTCCAGGCCCAGGCCTCGAAGGCCAAGATCATCGGCCTGGCCAACGCCGGCGCCGACACCACCAACGCCATCAAGCAGGGGGCGGAGTTCGGCATCGTCCGGGGCGGGCAGCAGTTCGCGGGCCTGCTGGTCTTCCTCACCGACGTGCACGCCCTGGGCCTGGAGAAGGCGCAGGGCCTGCTGCTCACGGAGTCGTTCTACTGGGACCTGAACGACGGGACGCGCGCCTTCTCCCGGCGGTTCGCCGAGCGGCACCGCGGCGCCATGCCCACCATGGCCCAGGCCGGGGTGTACTCGGCGGTCCTCCACTACCTGAAGGCGGTGGAGGCCCTCAAGAGCGACGACGGCCCGAAGGTCATCGCCAAGATGAAGGAGCTGCCCACCGACGACCCCGTGTTCGGCAAGGGATACGTCCGCGCCGACGGCCGCAAGATCCACCCCATGTACCTGTTCGAGGTCAAGAAGCCCTCGGAGTCCAAGGGGCCGTGGGACTACTACAAGGTCCGGGCCACCATCCCGGCCGAGCAGGCGTTCCGCCCCCTGGCCCAGGGGGAATGCCCGCTGGTGAAGAAGTAGCGCGCGGGACCGCGAGCCCCAGGTGACGATCCTCGGCGTCCCCACCCAGGCGCTGTTCGGCCAGCTCCTCATCGGGCTGATCAACGGCGCCTTCTACGCCATGCTGAGCCTGGGGCTCGCGGTCATCTTCGGCCTGCTGAACATCATCAACTTCGCGCACGGTGCCCAGTACATGATGGGCGCCTTCGTCGCCTACTTCTGCCTGCAGTGGGCGGGGCTCGGCTACTGGTGGTCACTGGTGGTGGCGCCCGTGGTGGTGGGGCTCGTCGGGGTGGTGATGGAGCGCACCATGCTCAAGCGCCTCTACCACCTGGACCACCTCTACGGCCTCCTGCTCACCTTCGGCATGGCCCTGGTGATCCAGGGGGTCTTCCGGCACGAGTTCGGCTCGTCGGGGCTGCCCTACGCCATCCCCGCGGAGCTCGCGGGGGGCTACAACCTGGGGTTCATGTTCCTGCCCACGTACCGCGGCTGGGTGGTGGTCTTCTCCCTGGCGGTGTGCCTGGGGACCTGGTACGTCATCGACCGCACGAAGCTCGGCTCCTACCTGCGCGCCGCCACCGAGAACCCCACCCTGGTCCAGGCCTTCGGCGTGAACGTGCCCCGCATGATCACGCTCACGTACGGCTTCGGCGTCGGCCTGTCGGCGCTGGCGGGCGTGCTGGCGGCGCCCATCTACCAGGTGAACCCCCTGATGGGGGCGGACCTGATCATCGTGGTGTTCGCCGTGGTGGTCATCGGCGGGATGGGATCGATCCTGGGTTCCATCGTCACCGGGTTCGCCCTGGGGGTGGTGGAGGGCTTCACCAAGGTCTTCTACCCGGAGGCCTCCAGCACGGTGATCTTCGTCATCATGGCCCTGGTCCTGCTGGTCAGGCCCACCGGGCTGTTCGGCCGGGGACAGTAGCGTGGCGACGGTCGGCGGGTACGTCGGGGCCGCGCCGCTGCCGGCGGTGGGCACCACGCCGCGCCACCAGGTCCTGGCCTTCGTGGCCATGGTGGCCCTCCTGGTGGCGGCGCCGTTCCTGGTCTACCCGGTGTTCCTGATGAAGGCGCTCTGCTTCGCGCTCTTCGCCAGCGCCTTCAACCTGCTGATCGGCTACGTGGGGCTCCTCAGCTTCGGCCACGCCGCGTTCCTGGGCTCGGCCGGCTACGCCTCCGCCCACGCCGCGAAGGTGTGGGGCTTCCCGCCCGAGCTGGCCATCCTGTTCGGGACCGCGGTGGCGTGCGCCCTGGGGGTGGTGATCGGCGCCCTGGCCATCCGCAGCCGGGGCATCTACTTCGCCAACATCACGCTGGCGTTCGCCCAGATGATCTACTTCTTCAGCCTGCAGGCCCCGTTCACGGGCGGCGAGGACGGCATCCAGGCGGTGCCGCGGGGCCGGCTGCTGGGCGTGCTCGACCTCCGCGAGCCGCTGGCCATGTACTTCCTGGTCCTGGCCGTGTTCCTGCTGGGCTTCCTGGTCGTCTACCGGGCCATCCACTCGCCGTTCGGCCAGGTCCTGAAGGCCATCCGGGAGAACGAGCCGCGCGCCGTCTCCCTGGGCTACCGGGCCGAGCGCTACAAGCTGCTGGCCTTCGTGCTGTCCGCCACCCTGGCGGGCCTGGCCGGCGCCACCAAGAGCATCGTCTTCCAGCTTGCGTCGCTCACCGACGTCCACTGGACCATGTCGGGCGAGGTGGTGCTGATGACGCTGCTGGGGGGCCTGGGCACGGTGTTTGGCCCCGTGGTCGGGGCGTTCGTCATGATCACGCTGGAGCAGTACCTCGCCCAGGTGGGCGCGTGGTTCACCATCGCCCAGGGGCTCATCTTCATCTTCTGCGTGCTCACGTTCCGCCGCGGGCTGGTGGGAGAGCTGAGCCGGCTGCTGCGCAAGCCGCTCTGAGGGTCCCGTGAGCGCCTCCCCACCGCCCCTGCTGTCCTGCGAGGACGTCGAGCGCTCCTTCGGCGGCCTCCGGGCCCTCGCCG
This sequence comes from Candidatus Rokuibacteriota bacterium, assembly GCA_037443505.1. GTDB lineage: Bacteria > Methylomirabilota > Methylomirabilia > Rokubacteriales > CSP1-6 > JBBIOF01. The sequence goes on along the minus strand of JBBIOF010000002.1, from coordinate 14,086 downwards.
GCGTCTCCCTGGAGGTCGCCCCGGGGGAGATCGTGGGCCTGGTCGGCCCCAACGGCAGCGGCAAGACCACGCTCGTCAACGTCATCAGCGGCTTCTACCGGCCCCAGCGGGGGCGGGTGCTCTTCCAGGGAGAGGAGATCACGCGGCTGCCGCCCCACCGGGTGGCCGCGCGCGGCATCGCCCGGACCTTCCAGAACCTGGCGCTCTTCCACGGGATGACCGTACTCGACAACATCCTCCTGGGACGGCACGTCTCGCTGGAGCCCGGCCCGCTGGGGCCGCTCCTCTACTGGCCGTGGACCCGTCGGCGCGAGATCGCCCACCGACGGGAGGTGGAGGAGATCATCGACTTCCTGCAGCTCGAGGGCGTGCGCAAGGTCCCCGTGGAGTTCGTGCCCCTCGGGCTCCAGCGGCGCGTGGAGCTGGCCCGCGCGCTGGCCGCCCGCCCGCGGCTCCTGATCCTGGACGAGCCGATGGCGGGGATGAACCAGGAGGAGAAGGAGTACATGGCCCGCTTCGTCCTGGACGCCCGGGACGAGCTGGGCATCACCGTGCTCCTGATCGAGCACCACATGGACGTCGTGACCGGCATCTGCGACCGGATGGTCGTGCTGGACCACGGGGAGAAGATCGCCGAGGGGGTGCCGGAGACCGTCGTGGCGACCCCCCAGGTCGTGGCGGCGTACATCGGCGGTGCCGGAGACCGGAGGGAGACCCCATGGCCCGGGGCGCCCGCGGCCGGGCGGCCGAGATCCTGAGCGGCGGGCTCGCCGGCCAGACGGTCGTCACGCTGCTGGCCCGCAACGCGGCCGAGCTGCCGCGGAAGGCGGCCGTGCGCGAGAAGGACCTCGGCATCTGGCAGGAGTGGACGTGGCGCGACTACCTGGACGAGGTGCTGGCGTTCGCCGCCGGGCTGGAGGCGCTGGGGTTCGGGCCGGGGGACGCGCTGCTCGTCCTGGGCGACAACCGCCCCCGGCTCTACGCGGGCATGATCGGCGCCTCGGCCCTCCGCGGCCACCCGACGCCGGTCTTCCCCGACGCGGTCCCCGCCGAGATCGCCCACGTCGCGGGCGGCGTGGGCGCCCGCTTCGCCCTGGTGGAGGACCAGGAGCAGGTGGACAAGGTGCTGGCGCTCCGCGAGGAGCAGGGCGGCGTGGAGCACGTGATCTACGACGATCCCCGCGGCCTGGGCGGCTACCGGGCGGCGGGCCTGGTCTCCTACGCGGACCTGACGGGCCGCGGGCGCGAGCGGCTGGCGAAGGAGCCGGCGCTGCGCGCCGCGCTGGTCGAGCGCGCGGGGCCCGACGACCCGCTGGCCCTGTTCCACTCCTCGGGCACGACGGGGGCCCAGAAGGCGATCGTCCTCACCCACCGCAAGTTCCTGGCCACCGTGCGGGGCATGGTGGCCACCGGGATGGTGGGCGAGGACGACGAGCTGCTGGCGTACCTGCCCATGGCGTGGGTGGGCGACTTCGCCTTCTCGGTGGCCGCCCCGGTGGCCGTGGGCGCCACGGTGAACATCCCCGAGCGCCAGGAGACCCTGCTCGCCGACATGCGCGAGACCGGCCCCACCTGCTTCTTCGCGCCCCCGCGGATCTGGGACCAGATGCGCACGCGCATCGAGGTGTACATGGCCGACGCCCCGCCCCTGAAGAAGCGCCTCTACGAGCTCTTCGTCGGCGTGGCCATGGACCGCGAGCGGCGACGGCTCGAGCAGCGGCCGGTTCCCCTGCGGACGCGGCTGGCGGCGGCGCTGGGCGAGGTGCTGGTCTACGCCCCGCTGCGCGACCAGCTCGGCCTGGCCCGGGTCCGCCGCGTCTTCACGGGCGGCGAGGCCCTGGGCGAGGACACCTTCACGTTCTTCCGCGCCATCGGGATCAACGCCAAGCAGCTCTACGGCCAGACGGAGGGCAGCGCCCTCTACACCGTGCAGCCCGACGACGAGGTGCGCCTGCACACGGTGGGCAGGCCGCTGCCGGACGTGGAGGTCCGCGTGGACGACAGCGGCGAGCTCCTGGTCCGGTCCCCGGGCATCTTCGACGGCTACTTCAACAACCCCGGCGCCACGGCCGGCGCCTTCGTGGACGGCTGGTTCCGCACGGGCGACGCCGGCTACATCGAGGAGGACGGCCACGTGGTGGTCCTGGGGCGCGTCCAGGAGGTGGCGCGGACGGCGGCGGGCGAGCGCTACGTCCCCAACTACATCGAGAACCGCCTGAAGTTCAGCCCCTACGTCCGGGACGCGGCCGTGGTGGGCGCCGGCCGGGAGTATCTGGCGGCGATGGTCTGCATCGACTTCGAGGCGGTGGGCCACTGGGCCGAGCTGAGGGGGATCGCCTACACGTCGTACGCGGACCTCTCCCAGAAGCCCGCCGTCCGCGAGCTGATCCGCCGGGAGGTGGAGCGCGTGAACCGCGTGCTGCCCCCGGCGCTGAAGCTCCGCCGCTTCGTGAACCTGCACAAGGAGTTCGACCCGGACGACGGCGAGATCACGCGGACCCGGAAGCTCCGGCGCGCCGTGATCGAGCGCCGGTACGCCCCCATCATCGAGGCGCTGTACGGGCAGGGCGCCGACGTGGACGTGGAGATCGAGATCACCTACGAGACGGGCGAGGTGGGACGCCTGCGCCGCACCCTGACCGTCCAGGAGGTCGCCGCCTCATGACCCTCGTCTTCCTCACCGAGCTGGCCGTGAACGGGGCGCTGGTCGGGCTCATGTACAGCCTGGTGGCCCTGGGCATCGTGCTCGTCTACAAGTCGTCCAGCGTCTTCAACTTCGCGCAGGGCGCACTGGTCATGCTGGCGGCCTACCTGGTCTGGGCCGGGAGCCGGGTGGTGGGCGTCGTGGGCGGCGTCCTGGCGGCCGCGGCGGCCATGGCGCTGCTGGGGCTCGGGATCGAGCGCTTCGCGCTCCGGCGGATGATCGGCCAGCCCCTGGCCATGGCGCTGATGCTGACGCTGGGGCTGGAGATCCTGCTCCGTGGGCTGGGCCCGGCGGCGTGGGGCGCCGACACCAAGCGGTTCGACCTGGGCCTGGCCGAGGCGCCCCTCTTCCTGGGCGACGTGCTGGTGAACCGCACCTACCTGGCCGGCGGGGCGGCGGCCCTGGTGCTGCTGGTCCTGTTCGCCCTCTTCTTCCGGACGCGGGTGGGCATCACCCTGCGGGCCGTCTCGGACGACCAGGTGGCCTCCTGGTCGATCGGCATCCGCGTGGAGCGGGCGGTGGGCCTGAGCTGGGCGCTGGCGGCGCTGGCGGCCACCGTGGGCGGGACCTTCTGGGCCGCGGTGCAGGGCGTGGACTGGAGCGTCTCCCTGCTCCTGGTGAAGGCCACGGCGGTGGCCATCCTCGGGGGCCTGGACAGCCTCGCGGGCGCCGTGATCGCCGGCTTCGCGGTGGGGGTGACGGAGAGTGTGGTCTCGGGCTACCTGGACCAGGTGGTCGGCGGGGGGACCAAGGAGATCGTCACCCTGGCCCTCATCCTCCTCACCATCCTGCTCAGGCCCCACGGGCTCATGGGCAGGGAGATCATCGAGCGGATCTGAGCGGTGTTCTACCGCCAGTGCGGGGTGCGGCACGTCAGCTACGCCGCCGACTGGCAGCTGTGGCCGCTGCGGTTCGAGCGGCTGCAGGTCGGCGCCCTGCTCCTGGCCGCGGCCAGCGCCCCCCTGTGGCTGCCGGGCCTCTACCTGGGCAGCTACGCGCTGCCGGTGATCATCTTCGCCACGGCCACCCTGGGCCTGGACCTCATCATGGGGCGGGCGGGCCAGATCCACGTCGGCTACGCCGCCATCATGGCGGTGGGCGCGTACACGGCCGTCCACGCCGTCCGCGCGGGGGCGCCGTTCGAGGTGGGGCTCCTGGCGGCGGGCCTGGCGAGCGCGCTGGTGGGGCTGGTGGCGGGGGCCACGGCGCTGCGCGTGAAGGGGCTCTACCTGGCCATCGGCACGCTGGCGCTGCAGTTCCTGGTGGAGTGGGTCATCGTGCACGTGCCCGCCATCGGGGGCGGCGCGCAGACGACGCTCCAGGCGCCGGCCGTCCGCGTCCTCGGGGTGGCGCCGGTGACCACGCTCGGGGCCCGGTACTGGGTGGCGCTGGCCTGGTGCGTGCTGGTCACCGCCTACATGCTGAACGTGGGCCGCACGGGCTTCGGCCGGGCCCTGGTGGCCCTGCGCGAGCGGGACTACGCCGCCGCCGTGCTGGGCGTGCACGTGTTCCGCTACAAGCTGCTGGCCTTCTCCGTCAGCTCCTTCGTGGGCGGGATCACCGGCGCGGTGCTGGCGTTCACGTACTACCGGGCGGTGACCCCCGAGCAGTTCGGCCTGGACGTCTCCATCCAGCTCCTGGCCATGGGGCTCATCGGCGGGCTCGGGCGGGTGCTCGGCAGCTTCCTGGGCGCGGCCTTCGTCTTCGTGGTGCCCATCGTGATCAGCACCGCGCTGCCGGGGGCCCTCGAGGCTGCGGGGCTGGGGCTCCCCGTGGCCGTGCTCTCGCACCTGCAGATCATCGTCTACGGGGCCCTGATCGTCGGCTTCCTGCTGCTGGAGCCGCTGGGGCTCGCCAAGATCTACGACAACGTGCGCAGCTACTTCCTGGTCTGGCCCTTCGGATACGCGCGGCGGACGATGGGATGAGCCGCCCGGGAGGAGGATCCGTCATGTCGGCGAGGACACCGCGATGGCTGGTGGGAGTGCTGCTGGGCGCCCTGACCCTGCTGGGGGCGGGGCTGGCGGCGGAGACGGGGGCGGCCGAGAAGGTCTTCCGGTTCGCGTGTGCCTGCGACCTCACGAAGGTCTACACCTTCGCCGTGGAGGAGATCGTGCAGGCGCAGAAGGACTACGTGGAGCTGCTCAACCTCAAGGGCGGCGTGAGCGGCCACCGGTTCGAGTTCCTGGTGGAGGACTCCGGGAACGAGCCGCAGCGGGCCCTGGAGATCTACGAGCGGTTCAAGCGGCAGGGGGCGCTGTACTTCGACGGCTGGAGCACGCCCATCGGCAAGGCGCTGACCCCGCGGGTGCTCGAGGACCGCATCGTCCTGGGGCAGATGTTCGTGGGGCGCGGCGACGCCGTGGACGGCCGGACGTTCCCGTACGTCTTCCCCATGGGCGCCACCTACTGGCAGCAGATGGCGCGCGCCGTGGAGCACATCCGCGAGCGCGAGGGGGGCGCGCCGCGTGGCAAGAAGGTGGCCTTCGTCTACATCGACTCGCCCTTCGGCCGGGAGCCCCTCCCGGTCCTGGAGGAGCTGGCCCGCCGCCTGGGTCTGGAGTGGAAGGGGTTCCCGGTTCCCTCGCCCGCCACGGAGCAGTCCGCGGCGTGGACACAGGTCCGCGCCTTCCGGCCCGACTGGGCCATCATCTGGTTCGCCGGGCCCAGCACGCCCGCCGCGGTCCGCGAGGCGCTCCGGATCGGCTTCCCGCTCGACCACCTGATCTCCGTGGTGTGGATCGGCGAGAGCGACATGAAGGTGGTGGGCGAGGCCCGCGCGCGCGGCGTCCTCAGGGTGGAGGGCTGGCACACCGGCCGGGACGTGGCGGTGGTCCAGGAGATCGTGCGCGAGGTCTACGAGAAGGCCAGGAAGGGGCACGGCCCCGTGGAGCGGGTGGGCTGGACCTACTACAACATCGGGCTGGCCGAGGTGGTCCAGCTCGAGGAGGCCGTGCGGGTCGCGCTCAGGACTTCCGGCGAGCCCCTGACCGGGGAGAAGCTGAAGCGCGCGCTCGAGTCCTTCCGCAACTTCGACGCCCGGGGGCTCAGGCCCCCGCTGACCATCACGGCGGAGGACCACGGGGGCGGCCAGCTCACCCGGATCGGCCAGTGGGACGGCGCGCGCTGGACGACGGTGTCCGGCTGGAAGGCGCCCTTCCAGGACGTGGTGGCCGAGCAGGTGCGCAAGAGCGCCGAGGAGTTCCGGCGGTCGGGCCGGTGACGCCGCTGCTGTCGATCAACAGCATCGAGGTCATCTACGACCGGACCTTCCTGGTCCTCAAGGGCGTGTCCCTGGAGGTGCCCGAGGGTGGCATGGTGGCGCTCCTGGGCGCCAACGGCGCCGGCAAGAGCACCACGCTGAAGGCGGTGAGCGGCCTGCTGGGTCCCGAGCGGGGCGAGGTGGTGCGGGGCAGCATCCACTTCCTCGGCCGGGACCTGGCCGGTGTCCCGCCCGCCGACCGGGTGCGGCTCGGGCTCTGCCACGTGCTGGAGGGCCGCCGCGTCTTCGAGCACCTCACGCCGGCCGAGAACCTGGTGGCGGCCGCCAGGCGGGCCGACCGCCGCGCCCTCCGCGACCGCATGGACCGCGTGTTCTCCTACTTCCCGCGGCTGTACGAGCGGCGGGCCGCCCGGGCCGGGTACCTGTCCGGCGGCGAGCAGCAGATGCTGGCCATCGGCCGCGCGCTCATGACCGAGCCCCGGCTCCTCCTGCTGGACGAGCCCAGCCTGGGCCTCGCCCCCTACCTGGTGCGGGAGATCTTCGACATCGTCCGCCGCATCAACCGCGACGAGGGCGTGGGGGTGCTCCTGGTGGAGCAGAACGCGCTGGCGGCGCTGGAGATCGTCAGCCACGCGTACCTGATCGAGCAGGGGCGCATCGTGATGAGCGGGCCCCCGGACGTGCTCACCCGGAACCCCGACATCCAGGAGTTCTACCTGGGCGGGCGCGGGGGGTACCGACGCTTCCAGGACGTGAAGCACTACCGCCGCCGCAAGCGCTTCCTGGTGTGAGGGCGGCGGCCTGTCGCGGCATCCCCCGGATGCCGGAGGAGGGAAGGCCATGAAGGGTGGGGTGAGGGGGTTGACGGCGCTCGTGCTGGCGGCGCTCCTGGCGGGACCGGCGGCCGCCCAGGAGAGGACCATCAAGTTCGGGTTCCCCGTGGACTACACGAAGGTCTACACGTTCGTCACCGAGGAGTGGATCCAGGGGTCGGTGGACTACCTGCAGCTGATGAACCTCAAGGGCGGGGTGGGCGGCTACACCTTCGAGTGGCTGGTGACGGACACGGGCAACGAGCCGCAGCGCGGGATCGAGGCCTACGAGCGCTTCAAGCGCGACGGCGCCACCATCTTCAACTTCGTCAGCACGCCGGTGTCCAGGGCGGTGCTGCCCCAGGCGCTGAAGGACGGCACCATCGTCCTCATGCCGTTCCACGGTCGCTCCGACGTGGCCGACGGCGGCGTGTTCCGGTACGGGTTCTCCCTGGGCGCGAACTACTGGTCCCAGGCCGCGGTCATCACCAAGTACATCGCCGACCAGCACGGCGGTAACCCGAAGGGCAAGCGGATCGCGCTGGTCCACATCGACTCGCCGTTCGGGCGCGAGCCCATCCCGGTCTTCGAGGCGCTGTCGAAGCGGCTGGGCTTCGACCTGGCCCTGTTTCCCTATCCGTCGCCGGGCAACGAGCAGTCCGCCACCTGGACCCAGGTGCGGCGCGTGCGGCCCGACTGGGTCGTCCTGTGGGGCGCGGGGGTGGGCCAGCCGGTCTCCATCCGCGAGGCGATCCGGAGCGGGCTGCCCATGGACCGCGTGATCTCCGTCATCTGGGTGGCGGAGAAGGACATGCAGGTGGCGGGGCCCCAGCAGGCGCGGGGCCTGCTGCGGTTCGAGGCCGCGGTGCCGGGGCGCGACACGACCGTCGTCCGCGAGATCCTGAGCGAGGTCTACCAGAAGGCGGGCAAGGGGTACGGCAAGGTCGAGAACGTGGGGACGACGTACTACATGGTGGGCATCGCGTCGGTGGCGCCGGTGGTGGAGGCGGTCCGCCTCGCCCGGCAGAAGTCCGGGGAGCCGCTGCGGCCGGACGCGATCCGCCAGGCGCTGGAGAGCATCAAGGACTTCACCGGCGGCGGCGCCTTCGCGCCCATCACGCTGAGCGCCAGGGACCACGAGGGCGGCGGTGTCGGCCGCATCGCGCAGTGGGACGGCGCGAAGTGGGCGCCGAAGACCGGGTGGTACGCCGCCTACCGCGACGTCGTGTGGGAGCAGGTCAGGAAGTCGTCGGAGGAGTTCCAGAAGAGCGGCAAGTAGGCCCCGGGGCGCGCCCCGGACGTCCGGGGCCGATTTTCCCCTCGACGCCACCGCTCCCGCGGTGATCTACTCTCTGTCCGGCGCGGGCGACCGCGCCGGGGAGGCTATCGATGACGTACACGGACATCCTCTACGAGAAGAAGGACGGCGTGGCGTGGATCACCATCAACCGGCCGGAGGTGCGGAACGCCTTCCGGACGCGGACGGTGCACGAGCTGACCGAGGCCTTCACGGACGCGCGGTTCGACCCGGCGGTGGGGGTGGTGGTGCTGACGGGCGCGGGGGACCGGGCGTTCTGCGCGGGGGGCGACCAGAAGGCGCGGGGGGCCGGCGCGTACGAGACGGAGGGTCAGCGGCCGATGGACGTGGACGCGCTGCACACGGCCATCCGGCACTGTCCGAAGCCGGTGATCGCCATGGTGAACGGGTACGCGATCGGGGGCGGGCACGTGCTGCACGTGCTGTGCGACCTGACGATCGCGGCGGACACGGCGGTGTTCGGGCAGACGGGGCCGCGCGTGGGGAGCGTGGACGCGGGGTACGGGACGGGGTACCTGGCGCGGGTGGTGGGGGAGAAGCGGGCGCGGGAGATCTGGTACCTGTGCCGGCAGTACACGGCGGCGGAGGCGCTCGCGATGGGGCTGGTGAACAAGGTGGTGCCGCTCAAGGAGCTGCGGGCCGAGACGGAGAGGTGGTGCCAGGAACTGCTGGACAAGAGCCCGACGGCGCTGCGGCTGGCCAAGCAGTCGTTCAACATCGACTCGGAGCAGCGGGCGGGGGTGGCGGAGTTCGCCACGACGGCGCTGAACCTGTACTACCAGACAGAGGAGGCGCAGGAGGGGCGCAACGCCTTCGTGGAGAAGCGTCCCGTGGACTTCCGCAAGTTCCGCCGCTGACGCGATGCTCCGCGGCCGGCTGGGGACCGAGGTCCGGGCGGGCGCCACCACCTTCATGGTGATGGCGTACATCATCTTCGTGAACCCGGCCGTCCTCGGCTTCGCCGGCGTCCCCGGCCTCGAGGGCCGGGGCCTGCCCTTCGCCGCCACGCTCACCGTCACCTGCCTCACCGCGGGGCTGCTCAGCATCGCCATGGGCGCCTTCAGTGGCTACCCGCTGGCCCTGGCGCCGGGCATGGGCCTCAACGCCGTGGTCGCCTTCGAGCTGGTGGCGGGGCGCGGCCTCACCTGGCCGCAGGCCATGACGGTCGTCTTCCTGGAGGGGCTCGCCATCACCGTCCTGGTGCTCACGCGGTTCCGGGAGGCGGTGATGGACGCCGTGCCCATGGGCCTCAAGCGCGCCATCAGCGTGGGCATCGGCCTCTTCATCGCCTTCATCGGCTTCTACACCTCGGGGTTCGTGGTCAAGCCCGCCTCGGGGCCGCTGCCGGTGGGGCTCGGGCCCCTGAACAGCCTGCCCGTGGTGGTGTTTCTGCTGGGCTTCGTCCTGACCGCGTGGCTCCTGGCCCGGCGGGTGCGCGGCGCGCTCCTGCTGGGCATCGCCGCCACCACCCTCCTGGCCATCGCCCTGAACGGCCTCGTGGCCGGGTGGAAGGGCTTCCCGACGCCGGGCGCGGCGCAGATACCCACGGCCCTCGTCCAGTGGCCCGACTTCAGCACCTTCGGCCGGCTGGACTTCGGGCTCTTCGCCCGGCTCGGGGCCGTGACGGCCGTCCTGGCCGTCTTCTCCATCATGCTCAGCGACTTCTTCGACACGATGGGGACCGTCATCGGGATCGGCAGCCAGGGCGGCTTCCTCGACCGGCAGGGGCGCCTGCCGCGGGCCCACCGGGTGCTGCTGGTGGACTCCGTGGGGGCCATGTTCGGTGGCCTGGCCAACGCCAGCAGCAACACCACCTACATCGAGAGCGCGGCCGGCGTGGCCGAGGGCGCGCGCACCGGCCTGGCGGCCGTGGTGGTGGGGGTGCTGTTCCTGCTGTCGATGTTCTTCGCCCCGCTGGCGAGCGTGATCCCCGCCCAGGCCACCGCCCCGGCCCTGATCCTGGTGGGCTTCTACATGATGACCGTCGCGCGGGAGATCCCCTGGGACGACCACGAGGAGGCGATCCCGGCGTTCGTCACCATGCTGGCCATGCCCTTCACGTGGTCCATCACCAACGGGATCGGCGCCGGCTTCCTGACCTACGCGGCGATCAAGCTGCTGAACGGTCGGGCCCGGGAGGTCCACTGGATGGTGTACCTCGCGTCCGGGGCCTTCCTGCTCTACTTCGGGACGCCGGTGGTCGAGCGGGCGCTGACACGGGGGCCGGGAACTCCTTGATGCGATGCGGCATGGCTGCTAGAGTGGCGCCCTCGGCGACGCAGGTCGGCATCCCGGACGAGAAGCGGAGGACCCGAGCATGACGGCACGACGACTCGCGCTCTCTGCTGTGGCCCTCCTGGCGCTCCTGGCTCCTGCCCCGCCCCCCGCCGCGGCCCAGCAGCCCCTCAGGATCGGAGTGGTGCAGGGCATGACGGGCGCCCTCGAGGTGTACGCCCGCCAGATGGTCACCGGCTTCAAGCTGGGGCTCGAGTACGGCACCGGCGGCACGATGGAGGTCCTCGGCCGGAAGATCGAGGTGCTGGTGGAGGACGACCAGCTCAAGCCCGACGTGGCCAAGCGCCTGGTGACCAAGCTCTACGCCGACGACAAGGTGGACGTCGTGGTGGGCACCACCAGCAGCGCGGCCGCCCTGGCCATCCTGCCCGTCGCCGCGGAGTTCAAGAAGCTCCTGGTGGTGGAGCCGGCGGTGGCCGACTCCATCACCGGCGAGCACTGGAACCGGTACGTGTTCCGCACCGGCCGCAACTCGGGGCAGGACGCCATCGCCAACGCGCTGGCCGTGGCGAGGCCCGGGGTCCAGATCGCCACCATCGCCCAGGACTACGCCTTCGGCCGCGACGGCGTGGCCGCCTACAAGGGGGCCGTGGAGAAGCGGGGCGCCCGGGTGGTGCACGAGGAGTACACGCCGGTCCAGGCCACCGACTTCACGGCGCCCATCCAGCGCATCATCGGGGCGCTCAAGGACCGGACGGGCCCGAAGTACGTCTTCGTCATCTGGGCGGGCAAGGGCGGGCCGTTCCCGCAGCTGGTGGCCAGCCGCCTGGACCGGTACGGCATCACCATCACCAGCGGCGGCAACGTGCTGGACGTGCTCAAGGCCATGAAGGCCATGAACCTGGAGGGCATGGTCGGCGGCCTCTACTACTACTACGAGATCCCGAAGAACCCCGTGAACGACTGGCTGGTGCGCGAGCACCAGAAGCGCTTCAACGCCCCGCCCGACTTCTTCACCTGCGGCGGATTCGCCGCGGCCATGGCCGTGCTGGCCGGCGTGCAGAAGGCCGGCTCCACCGACACGGAGAAGCTCATCGCGGCCATGGAGGGCATGGAGTTCCAGACGCCCAAGGGCCGGATGACCTTCCGCAAGGAGGACCACCAGGCGCTCCAGAGCATGTACGCGTTCCGGATGACGTCGAAGCCCGACGTGCCCTGGCTGGTGCCGGCGCTGACGCGGGAGCTCACGCCGCAGGAGACGGCGCCGCCCATCCTGAACAAGCGCTAGATGGGGGACGCCGGGGGCCGGCCGGGCCCGGCCCCGATCCTGGCCACGCGGGACCTCACCATCAGCTTCGGCGGCCACGTGGCGGTCGACCACGTGAGCCTGGACGTCCCGCCCGCCACGCTGAAGTCGATCATCGGGCCCAACGGGGCCGGCAAGACCACGTTCTTCAACCTGGTGAGCGGCCAGTACCGCCCCACGGCCGGGCGCGTCTACTTCAAGGGGACGGACGTGACCCGGCTGGGCGCGGCCGCCCGCACCCGGCTCGGCATCGGCCGGTCGTTCCAGCTCACCAACGTCTTCCCCACCCTCACCGTCCTGGAGAACGTGCGGATGGCGGTGCAGGCGCGCCGGGGCCCCGCCTTCAACGCCTGGCGCGACCACCGGGCGTTCCCCGAGCTGGAGGACCGCGCCTGGGAGATCCTCACGTGGGTCCTGCTGGAGACCCGGTGGGACGCGCCGGCCAGCGAGCTGAGCCACGGGGAGAAGCGGAAGCTGGAGGTGGGCATCCTCCTCGCCCTGGAGCCCGAGGTCCTGCTCCTGGACGAGCCCACCGCCGGCATGTCGCTGGAGGAGGTGCCGGCCATCATCGAGCTGATCGCGCGCATCAAGGCGGGGCGCGACCGGACCATCCTGCTGGTGGAGCACAAGATCGACATGATCATGGCCCTGTCCGACTCGGTGGCCGTGCTCAAGGATGGGCGCCTGATCGCCGACGGCCCCCCGGAGGCGATCGGCCGCGACCCCGCCGTGCAGGCCGCGTACTTCGGGGGCGCCGCGCGGTGATCCTGGAGCTGGAGGAGGTCCACACCTACATCGGGCAGCACCACATCCTGCAGGGGGTGTCCCTGGGAGTGCGGCCGCACGCGGTCACCGTGCTCCTGGGCCGCAACGGCGCGGGGAAGACCACGACCATGCGGACCATCGTGGGGCTGCTGCGCCCGCGGCGCGGCGCCATCCGGTTCGACGGGCGGCCTATCCACGGCCGGCCGCCCTACGAGATCGTGCGCCTGGGGCTGGGCTACGTCCCGGAGGGGCAGGGGATCTTCGCCACGCTCACGGTGGACGAGAACCTGCGCGTGGCCGCCCTGGGCGACCCGGCTGCCACGGGGGAGCGGCTCCGGCGGGTCTTCGCGCTGTTTCCGGACCTCGAGCGCTTCCGGCGCGTGCGGGCCGGCGCCCTCAGCGGCGGCCAGAAGCAGATGCTGGCCATCGCGCGGGCCCTGGTGAACGACAACCGCCTGCTGCTCATCGACGAGCCCTCCAAGGGGCTCGCGCCCATCGTCGTCGAGCACCTGGTGGAGGCCCTCCGCAGCATGAAGGGGCAGCTGACGGTGCTGCTGGTGGAGCAGAACTTCGCCATGGCCGCGGCGCTGGGCGACGACTTCTACCTGATCGACGACGGGCGCATCGTCCGCGGGGGCGCCATGGCGGACCTGGTGCAGGACGAGGCCCTCAAGCGGCGGTACCTGGGCGTATGAGGCGGCTGGTTCCCTGGCTCGCCCCCCCGGCGCTCCTGGGGCTCCCGCTGGCGTTCATGGACGCCGGGACGTACGTGACGCTCACCGTGGCGGGCCTGGCCATGGGCATGCTGATCTTCCTGGTCGCCTCCGGCCTCACCCTGATCTTCGGCCTGATGGACGTCCTCAACTTCGCCCACGGCGCCCTCTTCTCCTGGGGGGCGTACGTGGGCTTCACCGTGGTGCGGCTCCTGGACGCGCGGTGGGGCTGGGCCGAGGCGCCCTCGCTGCTCCAGAACGCCCTCCTGCTCCTCGTCGCCATCGCGGCGGTGGCGGTGGTGGCGCTGGCGCTGGGGCTGGTGCTGGAGCGGGTGATCGTGCGGCCCGTGTACGGCCAGCACATGTTCCAGATCCTGATCACCCTGGGTGCCACGATCGTGCTGGAGGAGGTGATCCGCATCGTCTGGGGGCCCAACGACCAGGTGATGCCCGTGCCGTTCACGGTCCGCGGCTCCTGGGACGTGGCCGACGTCATCGTCCTGCGCGTCCCGGTGGTGGCCGTGGCGATGGGGCTCGCCGTGTACGCGGGCATGATGCTCGTCCTCACCCGGACCCGGGTGGGCCTCATCGTGCGCGCCGGCGTGGAGAACGGCCAGATGATCCAGGCCCTGGGCCACAACATCTACCGCTACTTCAGCGGGGTGTTCGCCGCGGGCTCGGCCCTGGCGGGCCTGGGCGGGCTCATGTGGGCGATCTTCAGCCAGTCCGTGCGGCCGGCCATGGGGGGCGAGCAGCTGGTGTTCGCCTTCATCGTGGTGATCATCGGGGGCCTGGGCAGCGTGACGGGCTCCCTCCTGGGCGCCCTGGTCGTGGGCCTCTCCTACAACTACGTGGCGTTCCTGGTCCCCAAGGCGGCCATCGGCGTGAACATGGCCATCATGGTGGTGATCCTGCTGCTCAGGCCCACGGGGTTGCTGGGAACGGGCAAGTGAGCGGTCCGGCGCCGGCCCTCACCCCCGTCGCGGCCGCCCGGCGCGCCGAGCGGGCGC
>JBBIOF010000001.1:0-36989 GCA_037443505.1 Candidatus Rokuibacteriota bacterium | reverse complement strand
GCCGCCCCGGGCCTCGGGCTCGAGGTCGAGCCGCTCGAGCCGGTCCGCCAGCTCGGGGTAGGCATGGCGCCAGCGGTCGATGGCGAGGCCGGCGCCGGCCATGGCGAGGAGCAGGAGCAGCAGCACGAGCTGGCGGCGACCGTAGAGGGCCACGCGGCGACGATGGCACGCCGCCGCGGCCGCCGACTAGAGTCGAAAAATCCTGACGCCTTACGGGCCCAGGGGCTGGTGTAGCGGACGCTAGGGAACCAGCGCCGCCCGGGTGATCGCCGTCGCGTCCTTCGCGCGCCACTCGGACTCCGCGAAGGCGCGGTCGATCGCCTCCAGCGGGTACCGGTGCGAGAGCAGCCGGTCGAAGGGCCACCGGGTCCGGTTGCGCACCAGGAAGTCGAGCGCCCGGGGGATCACCCACGGGTCGTACTGGATCATCCCGACGATCCGCTTGGAGCCCCACACCAGGAGCGAGGGTTCCAGCTCCACCCGGGCGCCGCGGCTGATGGTGCCTACCTCCAGGTAGGTGCCGCCGGAGCGCAGCATCTCGATCCCCTCCGCGATCACCTCGGGGAAGCCCACGAAGTCGCAGGCCACGTCGGCGCCGCCCCCGGTGAGCTTCCGGACCAGGTCGATGCGCGCCTTGCGGTCGGCGACCTCGCGCGCGTCGATGGTGTGGTCGGCGCCGAAGGCGCGGGCCAGCGCGAGGCGTCCCGGGATCCGGTCCACCACGATGACCGTCTGGGCCCCCATGTCCCTGGCCACCGCCGCGGCCTGGAGGCCGAGCCCGCCGGCGCCCTGGATGAGGACGCTGTCGCCCAGGCGCAGGCCCGCCTGGGCGAGGCCGAAGATCACCTGGGACAGCGCGCAGTTGACCGGGGCCACCAGCTCGTCGGGCAGCTCGTCCGGCACCTTGAAGATGGCGCCGCGCGGCCGGAGGTAGTAGTACTCCGCGAACGCCCCGTGGAAGTGCGGGAACTGCGAGGGCCCGAGGGGACGCTCGATCTTCGCCGGGCAGGCGGCGGGCCGGTTGTTCAGGCACGCGTGGCAGCGGCCGCACGGGTAGAAGTACGTGTACGCCACGCGGTCGCCCTCGGCCAGGGGCCGGCCCAGCGAGTCGGTCTTCACCCGCGACCCCAGGCGGGCCACCCGGCCCGTCATCTCGTGCCCGAAGATCCACCCGTCCTCCGGCAGGCGGAGCGGCGCGTCGCCCCGCCAGAAGTGGAGGTCGGAGCCGCAGACGTTGGCCAGGCTCACCCGGATGAGGACCGCGTCGGGCTCCACCTCCGGCAGCGGCAGCTCGCGGATCTGGAAGGGCTTGCCGGGGCCCAGGAAGACCGCCGCCCGCCCGGTGGCGCTCACCGCCGGGCCTCCCGGCCCAGGTCGAACGCTTCGTGGAGCGTGCGCACCGCCAGCTCCGCGTACTTGTCGTCGATGACGCAGGAGACGGCGATCTCCGAGGTGGAGATCATCTGGATGTTGATGCCCTCCCGGGCCAGCGCCGCGAACATGCGGGAGGCCACCCCCGAGTGGCTGCGCATGCCCACCCCCACGATGGAGACCTTGGCGACCCGCTCGTCGTGCACGATGCCCTGGGCGCCCACCTTCCTGGCCACCTCGTCGAGCGCCGCCACGGCCCGGGCGTGGTCGCCGCGGGGTACGGTGAAGGACATGTCCGTGTAGCCGTCCCGGCTGATGTTCTGGACGATCATGTCCACCACGATGTTGTTCTCGGCGATGGCGCCGAACACCTGGGCGGCGATCCCCGGGCGGTCGGGGACCCGCAGGATCGAGATCTTGGCCTGGCTCCGGTCGTGGGTCACCCCGGTGACCACCACGTCTTCCATCCCGTGCTCCTCTCTCGTGACCAGCGTGCCCGGGTCGGGCTTGAACGTGGACCGCACGTGGACCGGCACGCCGTACTTCTTGGCGAACTCCACCGACCGGGCCTGCAGCACCTTGGCGCCCAGGCTCGCCAGCTCCAGCATCTCGTCGTAGGTGATGCGGGCGAGCTTCCTGGCGTCGGGGACGATGTTGGGGTCGGCGGTGTAGACCCCGTCCACGTCGGTGTAGATCTCGCACACGTCGGCCGCCAGCGCCGCCGCCAGGGCCACCGCCGTGAGGTCGGAGCCGCCCCGGCCCAGCGTGGTGATCTCCTCCTCCTCGCTGAGCCCCTGGAAGCCGGCCACCACCGCGATCTCGCCGGCGTCGAGCGCCCGCCGCACCCGGTCGGCGGTGATGCGGGTGATCCGGGCCCGGGTGTGGGCGGTGTCGGTGCGCATGCCGACCTGCGGGCCGGTGAAGGAGCGGGCCCGGAGCCCCAGCCCGTGGAGCGCCATGGCCAGGAGCGCGATGGTGACCTGCTCGCCCGTGGCCAGCAGCATGTCCATCTCGCGGGGGTCGGGCGCCGGCGTCACCTGGTGGGCGAGCGAGACCAGGCCGTCGGTGGTCTTGCCCATGGCCGAGACGACCACTACCAGGCGGTTGCCGGCGGCGTGCTCGGCCACCCGGCGGGCCACGTTCCGGATCTTCTCGGCGTCCGCCACCGAGGAGCCGCCGTACTTCTGGACGATGAGCGCCATCGCGGGGGCATCCTACCACGACCGCGGCGGCGCGCGGCGACGAGGCCCTTGACGGCCGACGGTGGCCGGAGTAGGTGTTGGAGGTTGTTTCCGGCGAGGAGCGTGACGGAGGAGGGCCATGGGGCACCCGAGCCAGGATCAGCTCATCGACTTCTACCGGACGATGCGGCTGATCCGCCGCTTCGAGGAGCGCGTCGTCGAACTGGTGAACCGCAACGAGATCCCGGGGGTCACCCACGAGTACGTGGGCGAGGAGGCGGTGGCCACCGGCGTGTGCCGGGCGCTGCGCCCCGACGACGTCATCACGTCCACGCACCGCGGCCACGGCCACATCCTGGCCAAGGGCGGCGACCCCCGGCGCATGATGGCGGAGCTGATGGGCAAGGCCACGGGCTACAACCGGGGCCGCGGCGGCTCCATGCACATCGCCGACCTGGCCCTGGGCATCTACGGAGCCAACGGCATCGTCGGCGCCGGCGCCCCCATCGCCTGCGGGGCGGCGATGGCGGCCCGGCTCCGGGGCGAGGACCGGGTGGCCGTGGCCTTCTTCGGCGACGGCGCCACCAACCAGGGCGTGGTCCACGAGGCCATGAACCTGGCCGCCATCTGGACGCTGCCCGTGGTCTTCGTGTGCGAGAACAACGGCTACGCCATCAGCGCCTCCATCCGTGACATGTCGCCGCTCGAGCGCCTGGCCGACCGGGCCGCGGCCTACCGGATGCCGGGCGAGTCGGTGGACGGGATGGACGTCCTCGCCGTCCACGCCGCGGCGTCCGCGGCGGTGGCCCGGGCGCGGGCGGGCGGGGGGCCGACGTTCCTGGAGTGCCGCACCTACCGCTTCGTGGGCCACTTCACCGCCGAGAAGGCCCTGGGCATCAGGTACCGCAGCGAGGAGGAGGTCGAGGCCTGGCGCCGGCGCGACCCGCTGGTGACCTACCCCGCCTGGCTCCGCGAGCAGGGGGTGGTCGATCCCGCCCGGGTGGACGAGGAGGTCGAGGCGCTCCTGGACGAGGCCGTGGCCTTCGCGCGGCAGAGCCCCCTGCCGGCGCCGGAGGAGGCCCTCGACGGCATGTACGCGGTGCCCTATCCCGGCCTGCCGGCGCGGGGCTGGTGAGAGGAGCGACGATGCGCGAGCTCCGGTACCTGGAGGCGATGCGGGAGGGCCTGCGCGAGGAGATGCGCCGCGACCCGTCGGTGCTGGTCATCGGCGAGGACGTGCGCGCGAGCCTCCGGGGCCTGACGAAGGGCCTGGTGGAGGAGTTCGGGCCCTCGCGCGTGTTCGACACGCCCATCTCGGAGGCGGGCTTCACGGGCCTGGCGACGGGCGCGGCGCTCGCCGGGATGCGCCCCGTCGTGGAGTTCCAGATCAACGCCCTGCTCTTCGTGGCCTTCGACCAGCTGGTCGACCAGGCGCAGAAGCTGCGCTACATGATGGGCGGCCAGGGCAGGATTCCGGTCACGTACGTCGTGGCGGCGTCGGGCGCCCGGCGCGGCCTGGCCGGGCAGCACTCGGACCACCTCTACCCGCTGATGGTCCACATGGGCATGAAGACCGTGATGCCGGCGACCGCCGGGGACGCCAAGGGGCTGCTGAAGGCGGCGATCCGGGAGGACGACCCGGTGATGGTGTTCGCCCCCTCCGCCCTCCTGGCCGAGAAGGGGCCGGTGCCCGACGGCGACCACGTCACCCCACTGGGCCGGGCCCGGGTGGCCCGCGAGGGCACCGACCTCACCATCGTGGCCCTGGGCCCCCTGGTCCCGCAGGCGCTCCGGTGCGCCGACACCCTGGCGGCCGAGGGCGCGTCGGTGGAGGTGGTCGATCCGCGCAGCCTCCTGCCCCTGGACCGCGAGGGCCTGCTCGCCTCGGTGAGGAAGACGGGCCGGGTCGTCGTCTTCGACGACTCCAACCGCACCTGCGGGTTCGCCGCGGAGCTGGCGGCGCTGTTCGCGGACGAGGCCTGGGACGCCCTGCGGGCGCCCGTCCGCCGCGTCACGCGGGCCGACGTCCCGGTGCCGTTCAGCCCGCCGCTCGAGGCCCAGGTGCTGCCCTCCGCGGACCGGCTGCTCGAGGCCTGCCGCGCCTGCCTCGAGGGGGCGCGGGCATGAGCCTCCACGAGATCCGCATCCCGAAGCTCGGCATGGACACCACCGACTGCGAGGTCAAGGCGTGGCTGGTCAGGGTGGGCGACCGGGTCGCGCCCGGCACCGGCCTGCTGGAGGTCGAGACCGAGAAGGCCGACGTGGTCATCGAGGCCGAGGCGGGCGGCGTGGTCCGCGAGATCCGGGTCGAGCCGGGGCATCGGGTCGAGGTGGGCGCGATCGTGGGCCTGATCGAAGGGTGACGCCGGGCGGGCGGCCGCGGGCCGCCCGGATGGACCGGTCCAGCCAGCCCCCCAACGGAAGGCGTGACGGGAGGACCAGCGATGGCGGTGCACACGTACGGGACGATGGCGGTCGACTGGGAAGAGCGGGTGAACTTCGACCGGCTGCGCCGTGAGCGGCTGGCGCGGGCGAAGGCCCAGCTGGAGGCCTCGGAGCTGGGCGGCCTGCTGTGCTTCGACATGTACAACATCCGCTACATCACGAGCACCAACATCGGCCAGTGGGCGCGCGACAAGCTGTCGCGCTTCACGCTGCTGCCCCGGGGGGGCGAGCCCATCATGTGGGACTTCGGGTCGGCGGCGAGGCACCACGAGCTCTACTGCCCGTGGCTGGGCGAGGGCCGCTCGCGCGCCGGCATCTCGCTGCTCCGGGGCGCCATGACGCCCGAGATGGGCCGGGCCGAGGACGTCGCCCGCAAGATCCGGCGGGAGCTGGAGGCCCGGGGCCTGCACCGGGCTCCGCTCGGCGTGGACGTGATCGAGCTGCCCATCCTGGCCGCGCTCCAGAAGGAGGGGCTCACCGTGGTGGACGGCCAGCAGGTCATGCAGGCCGCCCGCCGGATCAAGACCCGGGACGAGATCATCCTGATGAACACGGCGGCCATGATGGTGGACGCCACCTACGAGCAGCTCTACCGCGCCATGCGCCCTGGCGTGTCCGAGAGCGAGCTGGTCTCCCTGGCGGCGCGGACCCTCTACGCCATGGGGTCGGAGGACGTGGAGGGCGTCAACGCCATCGGCGGCGAGCGCTGCAGCCCGCACCCGCACATCTTCTCCGACCGGGTCCTGCGGCCGGGCGACCCCGCCTACTACGACATCATCCAGTCGTTCATGGGCTACCGGACCTGCTACTACCGCTCCTTCGCCGTGGGCAGCGCCTCGCCGGCCCTGGTGGACGCCTACAAGCGGTGCCGCGAGTACCTCGACGTGGCCATCGCCATGGTGAAGCCCGGGATCACCACCGCCGACATCGCCGGCGTGTGGCCGCGGGCCCAGGAGTTCGGGTTCCCCAGCGAGGAGGCGTGCTTCGGGCTCCAGTACGGCCACGGCGTGGGGCTCTCCGTGTGGGAGCAGCCGGTGATCAGCCGGCTGGTCTCGCTGGACCACCCGGTGACCATCGAGGCCGGGATGGTCATCGCGCTGGAGACCTTCTGGCCGGCCTCCGACGGCTGGTCGGCCGCGCGCATCGAGGAGGAGGTGCTCGTCACCGAGACGGGCCACGAGGTCATCACGCGCTTCCCAGCCGAGACGCTGCTGGTGGCCGGCGCGCCCTACTGGACGGGCACCGGACCCCTCGCCACCACGCGCGAGCTGGAGCCGGGGCTCGGGGGCGGGCCCGGCGCGCCCGGGCGCTGAGCCGGGCGGGGAGGGGCCAGCCATGAAGATCGGCATCGCGCTGCCCGCCCAGGTGGCGGGCGTGACGCGGCAGGACGCGCTCGACTTCGCCCGGCGGGCCGAGCGCCAGGGGCTCGACTCGGTGTGGGTCCTCGACCGGCTCGTCTACCCGAGCCTGGCGCCGCTGCCGCTGCTGGCGGCGGCGGCCGCGGTGACGGAGCGGGTGCGGCTCGGGACCTCCATCCTGCTGGGCACGCTCTGGAGCCCGGTGCTGCTTGCCAAGGAGGTGGCCACCATCCAGCGCCTGGCCGAGGGCCGGTTCGTCCTCGGCATGGCCATCGGCGCCCGGGAGGCCGACTTCCAGGCCGCCGGCGTCCCCATGCGGGGCCGGCCGCGCCGGCTCGAGGAGACCGTGGCGCTGCTGCGCGAGGCGGCGGCCGGCCGGCCGGTGGACCACCAGGGCAGCGCGTTCCAGGTCAAGGTAGGCCCGGTCGCCCTGCCCGAGACGCCGCCGACGCCCATCTGGCTCGGCGGCTTCGCCGAGCCCGCCATCCGCCGGGCCGTGCGGCTCGGCGACGGGTTCATCGTGGGCGGGCGGGGGCCGGAGTACGGGCGGGAGGCCGTCCCGCTGGTGCGGCGGCTCGCCGCCGAGGAGGGCAAGGACCCCCGGCGCTTCCCCATTGCGGCCCTGATGTATGCCTGCTTCGACCGCGACCCCGAGCGCGCGGCCAGGACCATGACCGAGTACATCACGGGCTACTACGGCCGGATGATCTTCGACCCCGCCCGCAACGCCATCTGCGGCGGGCCGCGCGAGGCGGTGGCCCGGATGAAGGACTACGCCGCGCTCGACATCGACACGCTGGTGGTCGTGCCCGTCACGCGCGACCCCGACCAGGCCGACCGGCTGGCCGAGGCGGTGGCGGAGCTCCGCCAGGACGCCAGGTGACGAGGAGGAGGAGGACGCGATGAAGACGCTGGTGTCGAAGCTCGTGGCCCTCGGGCTCGCCGTGATCGTGGCCGTCGGCGGGCTCGTCCCCGCGGCGCCCGCGGCCGACCGGCCGCCCATCAAGATCGGCCTGATCACGCCCAGGACGGGCAACTTCGCCCAGATGGGCATCGACATGGCCGACGGCTTCAAGCTCTACCTCTCGGAGATCGACTACCAGGTCGCCGGGCGGAAGATCGAGCTGGTGGAGGAGGACGAGGGCGCCCAGCCCGCCCAGGCGGTCACGAAGATCCGGAAGCTGATCACCCACGACAAGGTCAACCTGGTGGTGGGCCTCTTCATGGCCGCCGCGGCCTACGCGGCCGCGCCCGTGGCCCAGGAGGCCGGCGTGCCGCTCATCATCACCCTGGCGGCCTCCGACGACCTCACCCAGCGCAAGGCGTCGAAGTACCTGGCCCGGGTGAGCTTCACGGGCGGCGAGCTGGGCCACGCGGCCGGCGACTTCGCCTACCGGAAGCTCGGCTGGCGCAAGGTGGCCGCCATCGCCATGGACTACGGCTGGGGCTACGAGACCGCCGGCGGCTTCCAGCGGGTGTTCGAAGAGCTGGGCGGGCAGGTCATCCAGAAGATCTGGACCCCGGTGAACACCACCGACTTCGGGCCCTACGTGGCCAGCCTCAAGCCCGAGGCCGACGGGATCCTGGACGTGGTGACCGGGGCCGCATCCATCCGCCTGATCGGCGAGCTGCGCAAGGCGGGCGTGCTGGACAGGAAGAAGGTGCTGGCGGCCGGCTCGGCCACGGACGAGACGCTGCTCACCGCGCTGGGCGACACGGCGCTGGGCGTGCTCTCCTTCTACCCGTGGAGCGCCGCCCTGGACACGCCGGAGAACAAGCGCTTCCTGGCCCGGATCAAGCAGGCCACCCGGAAGGAGTACGTGGGCACCTCCGCGGCCATCAACTACGGCGCCGCCATGTGGATCGTGGAGGCGCTCAAGGCCGTGGGCGGCGACGTCGAGGACAAGGACCGGTTCTTCCAGACCCTCCGGGCCACCGAGGTGAAGAACACCCCGCGCGGGCCCGTGAAGATCGACCGGTACGGCCACATCATCCAGAACGTCTACTTCCGCCGGGTGGACAAGGTGGGCAACGGCTGGCAGAACACCGTGATCGAGACCTACCCCTCGGTCTCGCAGTTCTGGAAGTACAACCCCGAGGAGTACCTGAAGCAGCCGCTCTACAGCCGGGACTACCCTCCCTGCAAGCACTGCTAGGCGCGGGGGGCGGCGCGGGCGATGCAGTTCTGGATCACCCAGGCCTTCAACGGCATCTCCTACGCCGCCCTCCTCTTCCTGGTGGGCGGTGGCCTCACGCTCATCTTCGGCGTCATGAAGATCGTCAACATCGCCCACGGGTCGTTCTACCTGCTGGGCGGCTACCTGGGCGTCGCCCTCTTCGCGCGGACCGGCAGCTTCTACCTGGCCCTGGCCGCGGCCGCGGTGGCCGTGGCGCTGGCCGGCATGCTGGTGGAGCGCGTGTTCCTCCGGGCGGTGGAGGGTGACGATCTGCGCCAGATGCTCCTGACCATGGGCATCGCGCTGTTCGTCCAGGACCTCTGCCTGCTGGTCTGGGGCGGCGACCCCTTCAACCTGCGGGGGCCGGTCTACTTCGGGTGGAGCGTGAAGGTGGGCGGCCTCAGCTTCCCGGTGCTGCGCCTGTTCATGATCGGCGCGGCAGCCCTGCTCTTCGTCGTGCTCTGGTGGTTCCAGGAGCGGACGCGGGCCGGGGCCATGGTCCGCGCCGCCGTGGACAACGCCGAGATGACCGAGGCGCTGGGCGTCAACGTGCCGCTGCTCCGCATGGGCGTGTTCGGCCTCGGCGCGCTGCTGGCCGCGTTCGGCGGGGTGGTGGGCTCGGCGTTCATGGGCATCTACCCCGGCGTGGACTTCGAGATCCTGCCCTACGCCTTCGTGGTGGTCATCGTGGGAGGCATGGGCAGCCTCACCGGCGCCCTGGTGGCGGCGGTGCTGCTGGGCCTGGCCGACAACTTCGGCAAGGCGCTCTTCCCCGAGATCTCCTACTTCACCCTGTTCGCCCCCATGGGGATCGTGCTCGCGCTCCGGCCGAGCGGCCTGTTCGGGCGGTCATGACGGCGCCGGCCGGCCGCCGGGTCCGCGCCGTCCTCGTCCTGGCCGGGGGGGTGGCGCTCGTCCTGCTGGCGGTGCTGCCGCCCAGCCTGCCCACCTACGTGGTCATCGTCCTCACGGAGTGCCTGATCTACGCGGTGGCGGCCGGCAGCCTCGACCTGCTCATCGGCTACACGGGGCTGGCCTCCCTGGGGCACGCGGCCTTCTTCACCGTGGGCGCCTACACCACCGCGCTCCTGGCCACCCGCTCCGGAGCCTCCTTCGGCACCGCACTGGGGGCCAGCGTGCTCCTGGCCGCCGCGGCGTCGGCCGCCGTGGGGCTGCTGGCGCTCCGGGCCAGCGGCATCTACTTCATGATGATCACCCTGTCGGTGGCCATGTGCGCCTGGGGCCTGGCCTACCGCTGGGTCTCGCTCACCGGGGGCGACACGGGCATCGTGGGCATCCCGCGGCCCCGGCTGGGCCTCGGCTGGCTGGCCGGCGAGGGCCTGGAGTTCTACTACGCCACCCTCGCCCTGTTCGCGGGCTGCCTGGTGCTGCTCCTGCTCCTGGTCGCCTCGCCCTTCGGCAGGACGCTGGTCGGCATCCGCGACAGCGAGAGCCGCATGCGCGTGCTGGGCTTCAACGTGTGGCTGCACAAGTACCTGGCCCTGGTCATCGCCGGCGCCTTCGCCGGCCTGGCCGGCAGCCTCTACGCCTACTACAACGGCTTCGTGGGCCCCAACGCCGTGGACCTCGCCCACTCCATGCAGTTCGTGCTCATGGTCATCGTGGGCGGGCCCGGCACCCTGGTGGGCCCCCTGCTGGGGGCCTTCATGATCACCGTCCTGGAGAAGGCGGTGAGCGTGTTCACCGAGCGGTGGGTGATGGTGCTGGCCGCCGTCTACGTGGTCACCGCGCTCTGGGCGCCCCGCGGCCTGCTGGGGCTGCTCCGCCCGGTCCGGCGCTGAGCCCATGCCCGCGGAGCCCGCCGTCACGCCCGCCCTGGAGTGCGAGGAGGTCACGCGGCGCTTCTGGGGCGTGGAGGCCGTCCGCGGCGTGAACCTCAGCGTGATGCCCGGGGAGCGGCGGGGCATCATCGGGCCCAACGGGGCCGGCAAGACCACGCTGTTCCGCCTGATCAGCGGCGAGATGCCGGTGACGTCGGGGCGGATCCGCCTGCACGGGCGGGACATCACCCGCGTGCCCTGCCACCGGCGCACCCACCTGGGCCTGGGGCGCACCTTCCAGATCACCAACCTGTTCCCCAGCCTCAGCGTCACCGACAACCTGGTGCTGGCCGCGCTGGGGCTCGAGCCGGCGCGGTTCTCCATGCTGCGGCCCCTGTGGACCTACCGGCGCCTCCACAACCGCGCCGAGGAGGCGCTGGAGACCGTGGGGCTGGCGGACCGGCGCGACGCGCTGGTGCGCAACCTCTCCCACGGCGAGCAGCGGCAGGTGGAGATCGCGCTCGCGCTGCTGGGCAGGCCGCGGGTGCTGCTGCTGGACGAGCCCACGGCCGGCCTGTCCCCCGCGGAGTCGGCCCGGATGACGCGGGCCATCCAGGGGCTGGACGGCGACATCACCATCCTCCTGATCGAGCACGACATGGACGTGGTCTTCGACGTGGTGAGCCGCATCACCGTCCTGCACCAGGGTCGGCTCTTCGCCGACGGCACGCCGGAGGAGGTCCGCAAGGACCCGCGCGTGCAGGAGATCTACTTCGGGGGGCAGTGAGGGTGCTGCGGGTCGAGGACGTCCACACCTACTACGGCGACAGCCACGTGCTCCAGGGCGTGACGCTGGAGGTGGCGCCGGGCACGGTCGTGGGGCTGCTGGGCCGCAACGGCGCCGGCAAGACCACGCTGGTCCGGTCGATCATGGGCTTCACCCCGCCCCGCCGGGGCCGCGTCCTCTTCGAGGGGACGGACATCACGCGCCGGCGCCCCTACCAGGTGGCCCGGCTGGGGATCTCCCTGGTGCCCCAGGGGCGGCAGATCTTCCCGTCGCTCGACGTGACGGAGACGCTCGAGATCGGCTGGCGCCCGCGCCCGGACGGCTGGACGGTGGAGCGCGTCTTCGACCTGTTCCCGCCGCTCCGGGAGCGCGCCCGCCACCCGGCCGCCCGCATGAGCGGCGGCGAGCAGCAGATGCTGGCCATCGGGCGGGGCCTCATGACCAACCCGTCGCTGCTGCTGCTCGACGAGCCGACCGAGGGGCTGTCGCCCCTCTACGTGGAGACCGTGGGCCAGGCGATCCGCACCCTCCGGACCCACGGGATGGCCATGCTCCTGGTGGAGCAGAACCTGAAGTTCGCGCTCCGCTACTCCGATCACGTCCACATCATGAGCCGCGGGACGATCGTGCACTCGGCCTCACCCGAGGCCCTGGGCGGCGATGCCGAGGTCCGGGCGCGCTACCTCGGGGTCTGAGGGCCCGCGGACGGGGGAGTCCACCATGAGGTTCGCCGGACGGGTGGTGATGGTGACCGGCGCGGCCCGGGGCATCGGCGCGGCGGTGGCCCGCGCGTTCGCCGCCGAGGGCGCCCGGATCGTGGCCCTGGACATCGACGCCGCCGGCCTCGACGCGCTGGCGGGCGAGGTCAAGGCGGCCGGCG
The DNA here is from genome assembly GCA_037443505.1 of Candidatus Rokuibacteriota bacterium. Taxonomy (GTDB): domain Bacteria; phylum Methylomirabilota; class Methylomirabilia; order Rokubacteriales; family CSP1-6; genus JBBIOF01. Next base: position 25,009 of record JBBIOF010000001.1, on the reverse strand, counting down.
CCGAGGTCCTGGGCTTGCACGCCGACGTGACGCGCCCGGCCGACGTGCGGTCGGCCGTGGACGCCGTCGCCGGCCGGTGGGGCCCCGTGGAGGTCCTGGTCAACAACGCGGGTGGGTTCGGCACGGTGCGGAGCGCCACCGAGGAGATCCCCGACGAGGAGTGGGACGCCATCCTGCGCTTCAACCTCACCAGCGCCTTCCTCTGCGCGAAGGCCGTGCTGCCCGGGATGAAGCAGCGCCGGTGGGGCCGGATCGTGAACCTCTCCTCCATCGGGGGCCGCGGCGCCGCCGTGGTGCTGAGCTCCCCCTACGCGGCCGGCAAGGCCGGGATCCTGGGGTTCACGCGCCACCTCGCCCTCGAGGTGGCGCGCTTCGGCATCACGGTCAACGCCGTCGCGCCCGGGACCACGGCCACGGAGCGGTTCCGGGCGCTCCGCACGCCGGCCGAGACCGAGGCGCTGATCCAGCGGGTGCCGCTGGGCCGGGCGGCCGAGCCGCAGGAGATCGCGCGGTGCGTGCTCTTCCTGGCCTCCGACGACGCGGCCTACATGACCGGCGCCTGCCTGGACGTCAACGGCGGCGTGCTGATGGTGTAGGCCCTGGGCGCCGGGCCCGGGGAGCGCGGGGGGCGTGGCCCCCGTCGCTCGAACACGCGGACGGCCCCGGAGCTCCCCCGAGCGTCAGCCGTCGACGGCGCCGGCGGGACGGGCCCGGGACGCCTCGCCGAGGCTCACGTGCTCGCGGAGCAGGTAGAGCCAGCCGGCGAGCGTGACCGGCACCACCTGCGTGGCATGGAACACGAGGGCGAACCCCAGCCCCGCCGTGCGCGGCACGCCGAACATCTCCACGGCGAGCACGGCGGCGTAGTGGAAGACGCCCACGTAGCCGGGTGCCGACGGGATGCTGATGCCGAGCCCGACGAAGGCCAGCACCGCCCACCCGGCCAGGAGCGGCAGGTCCAGCATCACCGCGCGGAGCGCGGCCCACGCCGCCAGCGCGGCCACCAGCCACACGGCGACCGTCCAGACGAGCAGGGGCCCGAGGTGGCCGGGGCTCCGGATGCCGTCGAGGCCGGTCACGAAGGTCTCGAAGCCGTGCGCGACCCGCCCGGCCAGGGCGGGCCACCGGCCGGTGAGGCGCGCCAGGAGCCTCCGCCCGCGCCCGGGCGCCGCAGCCAGGAAGCCGAGGACGCCCATCGCGGCCACGTCCAGGCCCAGCAGCGTGGCCGCCGTCCACTGGAAGGTCCGCGGCACGGGGACCAGGAGCACCAGCACGCCCAGGACCAGCACGATGGCCAGGCTGTCGAGGACGCGCTCGACCACCAGGGTGGCCAGCGCGGTCCAGAAGCCCCGGCCCCACCGCCGGGCGACCACGTAGACCCGCACGACCTCGCCGGCGCGGAGCGGCAGCACGTTGTTGGCCATGTAGCCGATCATCACGGCCGGCACCAGCGCGGGCGGCTCGGAGCGGGGCGGGAACAGGTAGCGCCACCGCCGCGCCCGCACCCACAGGCCCGCGGGGGCCAGCAGCGCGGCAAGCAGCGTCCAGCCCCAGTGGGTGCGGCGGAGCTGGGCGCCCAGCTCGGCCAGGTCGACGCCGCCCAGGAGGGCGGCGAAGAGCGCGGCGCTGACGGCGACGCCGAGCAGCAGCCTCGGCAGCTTCAACGGCCGTCAGAGACCGATCTGGGCCAGGACGGCGTCCAGGTGGGCGGGCACGGTGGTGGGCCGCGACGCCGACTCCAGCGCGGTGTCGGGGTCCTTGAGCCCGTGGCCCGTGAGCGTGAGCACCAGGGTGGAGCCGGGCTCGAAGCGCCCCGCCTTCACGTTCTTGATGAGCCCCGCCACCGTCGCCGCCGAGGCCGGCTCCATGAAGATGCCCTCCTCGCGCGCCAGCAGCCGGTAGGCGTGGAGGATCTCCTCGTCGGTGACGACGTCGATCCAGCCGCGCGAGTCCTGGAGGGCCTCCAGGGCGGGACCCCAGGAGGCGGGGTTGCCGATCCGGATGGCCGTCGCCACCGTGCGGGGCTCCTCGATCACGCGGTTCTCGTAGATGGGCGCCGCCCCCGCGGCCTGGAACCCCACCATCCGCGGCAGCTCCCGCGCCCGGCCGGCCCGGTGGTACTCCCGGTAGCCGCGCCAGTAGGCGGTGATGTTGCCCGCGTTGCCCACCGGGATCAGGTGGTAGTCGGGCGCCCGCCCGAGCTGGTCCACCACCTCGAAGGCCGCCGTCTTCTGGCCCTCCAGGCGGAAGGGGTTCAGCGAGTTGACCAGCGTGACGGGGTGCTGCTCGGAGATGCGGCGCACGATGGACAGCGCCTGGTCGAAGTTGCCGTCCACCATCAGGACGCGCGCCCCGTGGATGGCCGCCTGGGAGAGCTTGCCGAGCGCGATGGCTCCCTTGGGCACCATGACGAAGGCCCGGATGCCGGCGCGGGCCGCGAAGGCGGCGGCGGAGGCCGACGTGTTGCCGGTGGAGGCGCAGATGACGGCCCGCGAGCCCGCCTCGAGGGCCTTGGAGATGGCCATGGTCATCCCCCGGTCCTTGAAGGAGCCGGTGGGGTTGAAGCCCTCGCACTTGAGGAAGATGGACAGGCGCGGGTCGGTGGCCTCCGCCAGGCGCGGTGCGGGGATCAGGGGGGTGTTGCCTTCGTGGAGCGTCACCACCGGAGTCCGGTCGCTCACCGGGAGGAACTCCCGGTACTGCTCGATCACGCCCGACCACGCCTTCACGCGGGGCCGCCCTCCACGCGGATCATGGTGGTGGGGGCCGCCACGGCGGGCAGGCGGTCGATGGCGGCCAGGGCCGCGCGCATGTCCCGCTCGCGCGCCTCGTGGGTCATCATCACCACCGGCACCGCCCCGCGCGCCGCCCGCCCCTTCTGGATGACCGAGGCGATGGAGATGTCGTTGTCGCCCAGGATCCCGGCCACGCGGGACAGGACGCCCGGCCGGTCCTGGGCCATGACCCGGAGGTAGTAGCAGCAGCGGATGTCCTCCATGGGCCTGACCGGCAGGGCGCCGGCGCCCACCGACGGCAGCTCCAGGGCCAGCGCCGGCACCCCGTGGGCGATGCGGCGCGCGATCTCCACGGTGTCCGACCACACCGCCGACGCCGTGGGGAGCTGGCCCGCGCCCCGGCCGTAGAACATCAGGTCGCCCACGGCGTGGCCCGTGATGAACACGGCGTTGAAGACGCCCGAGACCGCGGCCAGCGGCGAGTCTGCCGGGATCATGGTGGGGTGGACGCGCGCCTCCACCCCGCCGTCGGAGGCCTTGGCGATGGCCAGCAGCTTGACCCGGTAGCCGAGCTCGCGCGCGTAGCCGATGTCCTGCTGGGTGACCCGGGTGATCCCCTCGGTGTGGATGTCCTTCAGCTCCACGTACGTGCGGAAGGCCAGGGTCACGAGGATCTGCAGCTTGTGGGCGGAGTCCAGCCCCTCGATGTCCAGGGTGGGATCGGCCTCGGCGTAGCCGTGGGCCTGGGCCTCGGCGAGGGCCACCCCGAAGTCCAGGCCCTCGTCCGTCATCCGGGACAGGATGTAGTTGGACGTGCCGTTGACGATGCCGGAGACCGAGAGGACCCGGTTGGCGACCAGGCCCTCCTTCACGGCACGGATGAGCGGGATGCCGCCCGCCACCGCCGCCTCGAAGGACAGGGTGACGCCGCGCCGCCGGGCCTCCTCGTACAGCTCGGCGCCGTGGTGGGCCAGCAGGGCCTTGTTGGCCGTGACCACGTGCTTGCCGGCCGCGATGGCCCGGAGGATGAACGAGCGGGCGGGCTCGAGCCCGCCGATCAGCTCGACGACGACCTCGACGCCCGGGTCGTCCAGGACCCGGCCCGCGTCCGTGGTCATGGGCAGGCGGGAGAGGTCGACGCCCTCGCGGGGCCGGGTGACGTCCAGGTCGGCCACCGCGGCCAGGGTGAGGCGGCAGCCGGCGCGCTCCTCCAGCAGGGTGCGCTCGCTGTCCAGGAGCTTCACCACGCCGGCCCCGACGGTGCCGAGGCCGAGCAGCCCGAGGCGGACTTCCTTCACGGTCAGCGGCCGAGCTGCTTGAGGCCGCGCAGCGCCTGGCGGATCCGCTGCTCGTTCTCCACGAGCGCGAAGCGCACGTAGCCCTCGCCGTACTCGCCGAACCCGATGCCGGGGGACACGGCCACCTTGGCCTCCTGCACGCAGAGCTTGGCGAACTCCAGCGACCCCATGGCGCGGAAGGCCTCGGGGATGGGCGCCCACACGAACATGGTGCCCCTGGGCCTGGCGACGCTCCAGCCGATCTTGTTGAGCCCGTCCACCAGCACGTCGCGCCGGCGCCGGTACACGTCGGCGATCTCGGCCACGCACTTCTGGTCGCCCTCCAGCGCGATGATGCCGGCGATCTGGATGGGCTGGAACACGCCGTAGTCCAGGTAGGACTTGATCCGGGCCAGGGCGTGCACCATCCGCGCGTTGCCGCAGCAGAAGGCCAGGCGCCAGCCCGCCATGTTGTAGGACTTGGTCAGCGAGAACAGCTCGACGCCGACCTCCTTGGCGCCGGGAACCTCCAGGAACGACGGGGGCCGGTAGCCGTCGAAGGCGAGGTCGGCGTAGGCGAAGTCGTGCACCACCATGAGCCGGTGCTCGCGGGCGAACTCCACCACCTTCTCGAAGAACGCCCGGTCCACGCAGAGCGTGGTGGGGTTGTGGGGGAAGGAGAGGATCAGGAGCTTCGCCTTGGGCCACGCCAGGCGCGCGGTCTCCTCGAGCCGCGCGAAGAAGTCGCCGTCCGGCGTGAGGGGCACCGACCGGAGGTCCCCGTCCGCGATCACCACCGAGTACGCGTGGATGGGGTAGGTCGGGTTGGGGACCAGCGCGCCGTCGCCCGGCTGCAGGACGGCCAGGGCCAGGTGGGCCAGCCCCTCCTTGGCGCCGATGGTGGCGATGGCCTCCGACTCGGGGTCCAGCTCCACGCCGTACCGGTCGCGGTACCAACGGGTCACCGCCACGCGCAGGCGGGTGATGCCGCGCGACGCCGAGTAGCGGTGGTTGCGCGGGTTCTGCGCGGCCTCGGTGAGCTTCGCGACGATGTGCCGGGGCGTCCCCATGTCGGGGTTGCCCATCCCGAGGTCGATGATGTCCTCGCCGCGAGCGCGCGCCTTCGTCTTCAGGTCGTTGACGATCGCGAAGACGTACGGGGGCAGCCGCTTGATCCGGTAGAACTCTTCCATGCGGGCTCCTCTCGGGCTTGGGCGATGATATCGCCCGGCCGCCGAGGGTGTCAAACAACAGACGGTCCGACGCGGGGTTACGTCGCGCTCCCGCCCGGGCCCGCGGGCCGGTCCCCCGGGTCCCACGTCATGCCCCCGACAGTCGGTCAGTGCCGAGTGCCTCGCTGACAGTCAGGCCCTGTGTAAGTCGTTGATTCCACGGGCGCGAGGCCGGGCATGTGACTTGCCTCACGGCCGGGGGCATGACGCTGGCACTCGCTCGCCCGGCAGCGCGCAGCGGTGGGTCGGCCGTTGACACCTTCACGCGCCCGGTGCTACAACCCGCGCAGCCGTGGCCTCACGCGGCGACCTCCAGGGGAGTCACCAGGCCGTTGAACCATCGCAAGCAGTTCAGCCTGCTCATCGTGCGTGGGGACGGCACCAGGGTCCTCAGGCTGAACTTCCCCCGGCGGCTGCCGGTCGTCCTGGGCTCGATCACGGTGGTCGCGGTGTGTGCGCTGGGCGCGCTGGTCGGCGACTGGTGGCAGGTCCGCCAGCGGGTGCGGGACGCCGGATCGCTCCTGCAGGAGCTGGACGAGCAGCGCGCGACGATCGACCGGTTCAACCGGAAGATCGCCGAGCTGGCCCGCGAGGTGGGGAGCTGGCGCGAACTGCACGCGCGGATCTGGGAGCCCTTCGGGCCCGAGATGGCCCCGCCGGCCCGCAGCAGCGGGATCGGCGGCCGCGCCGCTCCGGCGGACCGGCTGCCGGCCCGCCTGTCGCCCTCCGAGGAGCTGGACCGGCTCGCCGAGCAGGTGATGCAGGAGGGCGAGAGCCTGCGCGCGCTCGACCGCCTGATCTCGCGGGCGCGGCGGGCCCTGGCGGCGCTGCCCTCGCGGTGGCCGGTCCGGGGGCAGGTCAACTCCGAGTACGGCAACCGGCTGTCGCCGTGGGAGAAGACGCAGGAGTTCCACGGCGGCATCGACATCGCCGCCGAGCCGGGGACGCCCGTGCGGGCCCCGGCCTCGGGCACGGTCGTCTTCGCCGGCCGCCACGGGGAGTATGGCCTGGCGGTGGTCCTCGACCACGGCCAGGACATCCGCACCGTGTACGGCCACCTCTCGCAGATCCACGTCAGGACCGGCCAGCAGGTCGAGCGGGGGGCCGAGATCGCCCTCACCGGCAACACCGGCCGCTCGTCGGGACCGCACCTTCACTACGAGATCCTGGTCAAGGGGCGGTCCGTCAACCCGCGCGGCTACCTCTGGAACTGAGCGAGGGCCCCGGGCAGGCTCCGGTGCTGCGATCACGGCCGCCGCCCTTCCACGGTCGCCGGGCCCCCGCCACGCCCGGCGACGGCACGCCACGGTCAACCAGGGGGGATGGAGCACGTGAGTCGGCCCGCGCCGGGACCGGTCGCGCGCCCGGCGCGGAACGAGGGGAGGCAGTGATGAAGGAGCGGTCGATGGCAGCGGCGGCGGGCGTCCCGGCGATGCTCGCCGCCCTTCTGTTCCTGATCGTCCCGGCCCGCGCGCAGGCGAGCGAGGGGTTCGGGGCGGCCACGGTGGGCGGCACCGGCAAGCCCCTGTGCCACGTGACCACGCTGGCCGACTCGGGGCCGGGCAGCCTCCGGCAGTGCGCGGGGCCCGGCAACGCCTACGTGGTCTTCCAGGTGGCCGGGGACATCCTGCTCCAGACCTCGATCCGCGTGGGCTCGTTCGTGACCATCGACGGGAGCACCGCGCCGGCGCCGGGCATCACGCTGCGGGGCGCGGGGATCCTGGTCAGCGGCACGCACGACGTGATCGTGAAGAACGTCCGGGTGCGGGACGCGCTGGCGGCGCCCTCCATGGACTGCATCCAGGTGCGGGCCGGCGCGACGCGCGTCCTCATCGACCGGGTCTCCACGTCGGACTGCGCCGACGGCTCCATCGACATCACCGGCGACCCGGCGAACCTGTCCGGGCCGGCGACGCGGGACGTGACGGTCCGGGACAGCATCATCGGCCCGCCCATCACGGGCAAGAAGGCCATGCTGATCAAGTACAACGCCACCCGCGTCAGCCTGCTCCGCAACCTCTTCGTGCGCGCCGCCAGCCGGTCGCCCGAGGTCAGCCGGGAGCTGGTCGGCCCGGACCCCGGCACCACCATCCAGATGGTCAACAACGTGGTCTGGGACTGGGGGCCCGGCTACGCCACCCGGATCCACTTCGGCGCCACCGGCAACGTCGAGGCCAACTTCTACGCGGATCCGGGCGGGAGCGCCAGCGACGCGGCCCAGGGCCTGATCGTCTGCACCGGCCGCCAGGCCCCGTCGAGCCCGGCCTACGCCCTCTGCGGCGCCGGACAGGTGGGGGGCGTGCAGGCGTGGGCCTACACGCACGGCAACGTGAGTCAGGACGGGGTGAACCTGGACGCGGCGGGCAACGTGCAGACCGCGTTCCCGGCCCCCGCCGTGAGCGTCATGGACGCCTGCTCGGCGGCCCGTCACGTCCTGGCCACCGCCGGCGTCCGTCCGCTGGACGCCGTGGACGCCTCCCTCGTCGGGCTCGTCCGGATCGGCACGGCCACGTGCGGTGCGTCGACGCCGCCTCCCCCGCCGATCCAGACCGTGGGGAACCCGCCGGCGCCTCCGCCGCCCTCCGTGACGCCGCCGCCCACGGCCCCGTCATCGAGCCAGGCGGCCGTCAACGCCTACCTCCGCCAGGCCCGCAGGGCCGAGGCCGCGCTGCTCGCCCAGCAGCGGAGCCAGCTCAGGGCCCTGGACGCGCAGTGCCTCAAGGACCGGCAGGCCGCCGCCGGGGACCCGGCCGCGCTCAAGGCCGTCAACCGGCAGTGCCAGCAGCAGCGGACCCGGCTCCTGGCGCAGCACCGCCAGCAGCTCGCGGCGCACGACGCCAGCGTGGCCCAGCACGTGCAGCAGCTCCTGCAGGCCGCCGGCGGGTAGCGCGGGTCCTCCGGGAGCGTCCCCCGGCGCCGGGCCTGAAGGGCGGGGCCTACCGGCCCCGGTGGCGCTCGAGGAACTCGAGGCAGAGCGCCGTGAACTCGTCGGCCCGCTCCCAGAAGCAGGCGTGCCCGGCGCCGGCCACCTCCCTGAGCTCGGCCCCGGGGATCCGCGCCGCCAGCTCGCGGGACAGGGGCCGCGGGACCAGCACGTCGTGCTCGGCGACGCTGACCAGGGTGGGGCAGCGGACGGCAGGCAGGCGCTCCAGCGTGTCGTGGGCGGCCACGGCCTCGGCCTGGCGCAGGAAGCCCGTCAGGGACTGCGGGTAGGGGCTCGCCACGGCGTTGCCGATCATCAGCTCCACGAGGTCCGGGCGTGCGTCGTGGGTGGCCGGCGTGAAGAGCCAGAGGGAGAGCATCCGGAGCGCCGCCTCCCGGTCGAAGGCCGTGAAGATGCGGCGCCAGGCGTCGAGCAGCGCGGCGATCCAGCGGTCGGGCCGGGCCAGGGTGACCCCGAGGTGGAGCGAGCGCACGCGCCCGGGGGCGGCCAGGGCCAGCTCCTGCGCCACCATGCCGCCCATGGACACGCCCACGACGTGGGCCCGGTCGATCCCCAGGGCGTCCATCAGGCCGAGGGTGTCGGCCGCCATCAGGCGGGTGGTGTAGGCGATGTCGGGCGCGTCCGTCCGGCCGGCACCGCGGTTGTCGAAGGCGACGACCCGGAAGCGCTCGGCGAGCGCCCGGAACTGGAAGCCCCAGGCCAGGTGGTCGGCCCCGAGCCCCATGATGAGCACCACGGGCTCCCCCCGGCCGGCCTCCACGTAGTACATCCCGATGTCGCCCACGCGGACCGTCGGCACGGGTCACCTCGCCGCCGCTCGCCGGGCGCCGTCGGCGGGGGCGGGGGTCACGCGGTGGCGACGCCCGTGCGCACCTGGCAGGCGACGAAGTGCCCGGGCGAGACCTCCCGGAGCACCTGCTCGTTCTGGGAGCACGAAGGCACCCGGATGGGGCACCGGGTATGGAAGCGGCAGCCCGTGGGCGGGTTCACCGGGCTGGGCACGTCGCCCTCGAGGATGATGCGCTTGCGCTTGACGGTCGGGTCGGGGATCGGGACCGCAGACAGCAGCGCCTCGGTGTACGGGTGCTTCGGGTTGGTGTAGAGCTCCTTGGCCGGCGCGACCTCCGCGATCTTGCCCAGGTACATCACGGCCACCCGCGTGGAGATGTGCTCGACCACCGAGAGGTCGTGGGCGATGAACAGGTAGGTGAGCCCGAAGCGGGCCTGCAGGTCCTCCAGCAGGTTGATGATCTGGGCCTGGATGGACACGTCGAGCGCGGAGACCGGCTCGTCGGCCACGATCAGCTTGGGGCTGACCGCCAGGGCGCGGGCGATGCCGATGCGCTGGCGCTGGCCGCCCGAGAACTCGTGGGGGTAGCGCCGGACGTGGTCCGCCGAGAGCCCCACCGTCTCCAGGAGCTGCACCACGCGCTCCTCGCGGGCCCGGCGGGTGGGGGCCAGGCGGTGGATCACCAGGGCCTCGCCGATGATGGAGCCCACCGTCATCCGCGGGTTGAGGGACGCGTAGGGGTCCTGGAAGATGATCTGCATCTCCTTGCGCAGGGCCCGCAGCGAGCGCCGGTCGAGCGCCGTGACGTTCCGGTCCTGGAACCACACCTGGCCGGACGTGGGCTCGATGAGGCGGAGGATGGTCCGCCCGGTGGTGGACTTGCCGCACCCCGACTCGCCCACCAGGCCCAGCGTCTCGCCCGCCATGATGTCGAACGACACGTCGTCCACGGCGTGGACCCGGGCCACCTCGCGGGAGAAGAGGCCGCCGCGGATGGGGAAGTACTTCTTGAGGTTCCGGACGCGGAGCAGGGGCTCTGGCATGCTGGCCTCAGTAGAGGAAGCAGGCCACCTTGTGGCCGGGTCGCACTTCCTTGAGCGGCGGGTCGTTCTCGTAGTACTGCGGGCGGGCGAACTGGCAGCGGGGCGCGAAGCGGCAGCCGGGCCGGATCTCGCCGCGCAGGACGGGCACCGTCCCCGGGATCTGCTCCAGCTTGCGCCGCTCGGTGGCGGCCAGGTCGATGCGCGGGATGGACCGGAGGAGCCCCTGGGTGTAGGGGTGCAGGGGCTCCTTGAACAGCTCCGTCACCGGCGCCTCCTCCACCACCTGGGCCGCGTACATGACCACCACCCGCTGGGCGGTCTCGGCGATGACGCCCATGTCGTGCGTGATGAGCATCACCGCCATCCGGAACTTCTCCTTCAGCTCGTTGAGCAGGTCCAGGATCTGGGCCTGGATGGTGACGTCCAGGGCGGTGGTGGGCTCGTCGGCGATGAGCAGCTTGGGGCTGCAGCTGAGCGCCATGGCGATCATGACCCGCTGGCGCATGCCGCCCGAGAGCTGGTGCGGGTACTCCCTGACCCGGCGCTCCGGGTTGGGGATGTGGACCACCCGCAGCATCTCGATGGTCTTGTCCATCGCGTCGCGGCGCCCCAGCCCCTCGTGCAGCCGGATGGCCTCGGCGATCTGCTCGCCCACGGTGAACACCGGGTTCAGGGAGGTCATGGGCTCCTGGAAGATCATCGCGATCTCCTTGCCGCGGATCTTCCGCATCTCGGCCGCCGAGAGCTTCAGCAGGTCGCGCCCGTTGTAGAGGATCTCCCCGGCCACGATCCGCCCGGGCGGCTGGGCGATGAGCCGCATGATGCTCAGCGCGGTGACGCTCTTGCCGCAGCCCGACTCGCCCACCACGCCCAGCGTCTCACCCCGGTCGATGCGGAGATCGACCCCGTCCACCGCGCGCACCACGCCCTCGTCGGTGAAGAAGTAGGTCTTGAGCCCCTTGACCTCCAGCAGTCGGTCGCCCATTGCGCCTCCTACCAGCGTCCGGTGACCTCGCGGAAGGCGTCCAGCGTCCGCGCGATGTCCTCGGCGTCCACGTCCTTGTGCGTCACGCAGCGGATGGCGCCCGGCCCGATGGCGTGGACCTTGATCTTGCGGGCCAGGCACCCCTGGACCAGCTCCTCGGCGCCGCCCGGCCGGCCCACGCGGAAGATGACGATGTTGGTCTGCACGCTGGCCAGGTCCAGCGCAATGCCGGGCAGGCGGGCCAGGCCCTCGGCCAGCGCCCGCGCGTTGGCGTGGTCCTCGGCCAGCCGGTCCACCATGCGCTCGAGCGCCACCAGGCCGGCGGCGGCGATCACTCCCGCCTGGCGCATGCCCCCGCCCAGCATCTTGCGGATGCGCCGGGCCCGCTCCACCAGCGCGGCGCTGCCGCAGATGACCGAGCCCACCGGCGCGCCCAGCCCCTTGGAGAGGCAGAACGTGACGGAGTCCACGGGGCGCGCGAACTCCCGGACGTCCCGCCCGAGGGCCACCGCCGCGTTGAACAGGCGGGCGCCGTCCAGGTGCACCGGCACGCCGGCCGCGTGCGCCACCTCGGCCACGGCCGCGATCTCCTCGGGCGTGCAGCAGGTGCCGCCGTGGCGGTTGTGGGTGTTCTCGATGCAGACCAGCCCGGTCTCCGGGATGTGGATGTTGGCCGGGCGCAGCGCCTCCCGGACCTGGTCGGGGGTCAGGAAGCCGCGGGCCGTCTTCACGGGGCGCATCTGCAGCCCGCCGATGACGGAGGTGCCGGCCACCTCGTAGTTGAAGATGTGGGAGTCCAGGTCGAGGACGACCTCCTGGCCCGGCCGGGTCTGGGCCAGGACGGAGACCAGGTTGCCCTGCGTCCCGGACGTCACGAACAGCCCCGCCTCCTTGCCCAGGCGCTCGGCGGCCACGGCCTCGAGCCGCCGGACGGTGGGGTCCTCGCCCCAGACGTCGTCGCCCACCTCGGCGCGCGCCATGGCCTCGCGCATCTCCGGGGTGGGAAGGGTCAGGGTGTCGGAGCGCAGGTCGACGACGTCGTGCACGATGTCACCTCTGGGCCCGCAGCCGCTGGGCGGCGCGGCGGCCGAACTCGGTGTACCCGTACTCGCTCTCCAGGCGGCGGAGCAGCTCCCGGGCCTCCGCCGTCTTGCCCTCGCGGAGGTTCACCTCGGCCAGGAGCCAGAGGGCCTCGGGAACGACGAGCGTGCGCTGGTACTCGCGGAGCACCAGCTCCAGGCGCTGCCGGGCGGCGCCCGGGTTGCCCTGGTTGAAGTAGTAGGTGGCCACCCAGACCTCCTTCTGGGCGAGGCGGCCGCGGCAGATGTCGATCTTGGCCAGGGCGTCGGTCGCGTAACGGCTCTCGGGGTAGTCCTTGACGAGCTTCTTGAACTCGGCGAGGGCCTTCGCCGCCAGCGTCTGGTCCTGCTCGATGGGCTTGATCTGGTCGTAGTAGGCCATCGCCAGCCGGTACTGGACCAGGTCGGCGATCTGGTGCTGCGGCCAGAAGGACAGGAAGCTCTGGAACTCCTTGACCGCCTTGTCGAACTCGCCCTCCCGGTAGTACGCCTCGCCGATGAGGAAGCGCGCGCGGGGAGCCTGCGACGAGTTGGGGTGGCGCTCGACCAGCTTCTGGAAGTGCTGGCGGGCGTCCTCGTACCGCCGCCGGTCCAGCTCGTTCTCGCCCATCTGGTACAGCTCCTCGGGCGGGGGGATGGGCGACGGCGCCGGGCGCAGCCAGCCGCAGCCTGCCACCGCCATGAGCAGGCTCGCGAGGGCGATTCGCCGGAGAGCGGAAGGCACCACGGGCATCGAAACTGCCTGTATATACCATACTCGGCGTCCAAAAACCCTTTGACTTCGCCCGGCGGCCCCGGTATACGAGGTGCACCCTCGAGGGTCCAGGAGGCCCGAGCGCCATGGGCGTCCCGCGCATGGTCCGCGTCCGCCAGACCTTCCCCCGACCGCGGGTCGGCGACATTCCCCGGGCCGTCGCCGAGGCGCTGGAGCGCGCGCGCCTGCCCGTGGGACGGGGCGACAGCGTCGCGGTGGGGACGGGCAGCCGGGGGGTGACCAACATCGACGCCATCGTCGGGGCCGCCGTGCGGTACCTCAGGGACCTGGGCGCCCGCCCGTTCATCTTTCCCGCCATGGGCAGCCACGGAGGAGGCACCGCCGAGGGGCAGCTCTCCGTGCTGGCCCACTACGGCATCACCGAGGCCGCCATGGGCTGCCCGGTGCGGGCCACCATGGAGGTGGTCCAGGTAGGCGAGGCGCTGGGGATGCCGGTCTGGCTCGACCGGTACGCGGCCGAGGCGGACTGGATCGGCCTGGTCAACCGCGTCAAGCCCCACACCGACTTCAAGGGCACCATCGAGTCCGGCCTCTTCAAGATGATGACCATCGGGCTGGGCAAGCACCGGGGGGCCATCCAGTACCACCGCGCCAACGTCCACCACGGCTACGAGAAGGTCATCACCGCCGTGGGCCGGGAGATGCTGGCGCGGGCCCGGATCGCCTTCGGCCTCGGCGTGGTGGAGAACGGCTACGACGAGACCGCCCTCGTCGAGGCCTTCGGCCCGGCGGACCTGGAGGAGGGGGAGCGGCGGCTCCTCGAGCAGGCGCGGAAGTGGATGGCGCGGCTCCCGTTCTCGCCCATCGACGTGCTGGTCGTGGAGGAGATGGGCAAGAACGTCTCCGGGGCCGGCATGGACTCCAACGTGATCGGCCGCGCCACCAATCCCCACGAGCCGTTCCCGGCCGACCCCCGCATCCTCTGGATCGTCGTCCTCGACCTGACGGACCTCTCCCACGGCAACGCCACCGGCATCGGCAACGCCGACTTCACCACGCGCCGCCTGGTGGACAAGATCGACATGAAGGCGACGCTCATCAACTGCATCACCGCCTGCGCGCCCGGCGGGGCGCGCATCCCCGCGACCTTCGACACCGACCGGGAGGCGATCGAGACCGCGCTGTCGTGCATCGGCCTCACGCCCCCCGAGCAGGCCCGCGTCATCCGGATCAAGAACACGCTGGTGCTCGGCGAGCTCGAGGTCTCCGAGGCGTTCCTCGGCGAGCTGGCGGGACGTCCCGACCTCGTGCGCCTCGGCGATCCCGCCCCGCTGGCCTTCGACGCCGCGGGACGGCTCCTTCCGCTGTGACAGGAGGGCCATGCCCATGGATCGCGTGAAGACGCTCGTCGCCCTGGTGGCCGGCCTCGCCCTCGCGCTCGCGCTCCCGGCGCCGCCCGGGCAAGCGCAGCAGAAGGTCGGCCTGGTGTTCTCCTCGGGCCCCACCGGCGGGTCGTGGATCCCCATGGCCGGCGCGGTGGCGGAGATCGTGAAGAAGAAGTACCCGGACCTCGAGGTGCAGGTGGAGCCGGGGGCCGCCCTGGTGAACATGGAGAAGATCCGCAACGACAAGGCGGACCTCGGCTGGTCCATGACCAACGTCCTCTACGACGCCCGGAGCGGCCGCGGCCAGTGGGCGGGCAAGCAGACGGACAAGCCCCTCTACGTGGCGACCATGTACCCCAACGTGTGGCAGCTGGTGGTCCCGGCCGACAGCCCCATCCGGAGCGTGAAGGACCTCCGGGGCAAGCCCGTGGCCCTGCCCGCGCGGGGCAACACCAGCCTGGCCGACGGCTGGGAGAACCTGCTCCGGGCCAACGGGATGAAGCTGGACGACCTCGGGCCCAAGAGCTACGGCCCCGTGGCCTCGAACGCCGAGGCGGTGAAGAACCGCCAGGCGCTGGCTGCCGGCTGGTTCACCACGGTGCCGGCGTCCTTCATCCTCGACCTGGGCTCCACCATGAAGCTCCGGATGATCCCCGTCACGGACCAGGAGTTCGCGCGGCTCAGGGAGATCAACCCCGGCTTCGTGCGGCACACCATCAAGGGGGGGACCTACGCGGAGCAGGGGATCGAGGGTGACGTCCAGACCTTCCAGTCGCCCACCATCCTCATCGCCTCGTCCCGGACGCCGGCCGACGTCGTCTACCGGCTGACCCGGGCCATCGTGGAGGGGCGGGGCGACCTGGCCAACGTCACCAAGGCCATGAAGGACGTCACGCCGCAGGACATCGGCCGCGACTACGGGCTACCCTACCACCCGGGCGCGGCGAAGTACTACCGGGAGATCGGTGTCCTCAAGTAGCGGGGGCCGGGCCGTGCGCAGGCTCTCCGGCGTCCCCGGGATTGTCGTGGGCGTGGTGGCGGTCGTCATGGCCGTCTACCACGTCTACGCGCGCCTGACCTGGTACGCCCCCGACCAGCAGGCGCTCCTCTACATCACCCTGGCCTTCAGCCTGGTCCTGTCCTTCTTCCTCTTCCCCCGCCGGGCCGGGCTCCCGCGCGACCGCGTGCCCTGGAGCGACCTGGGGCTGGCCGCGCTGTCGCTGGCCTGCCTGGGCTACATGTTCGTGAACTACGACTACGTGGTGAACCGCTTCCCCACCGCCCACCCGCTGGCCGCGGCCGACAAGGTGGTGGGGCTCCTGGGCATCGCGCTGGTGCTGGAGGCCACGCGGCGGACCATCGGCGCCTCGCTGCCCGTGGTGGCGCTCTGCTTCCTGGCCTACGGCCTGGCGGGCCCGTGGCTGCCGGGCGTGCTGCACCACAAGGGCCTGACCCTGGAGATCACCATCGACCAGACGTGGTTCACCACCGAGGGCGTCTTCGGGGTCCCGCTGAACGTGGCCGGCACCTACGTCATCCTGTTCATCGTCTTCGGCGCCTTCCTGGAGAAGTCCGGGGCCGGCCAGTTCTTCATGAACTTCGCCAACGCGGTGGCCGGGGGCGCGCGCGGCGGCCCCGGCAAGGTCGCGGTGGTCTCCTCCAGCCTGTTCGGGACGATCTCGGGCTCGGCCGTGGCCAACGTCATGGTGGACGGCTGGCTCACCATCCCCATGATGAAGAAGACCGGCTTCCGGCCCGAGGCGGCCGCGGCCATCGAGGCGGTGGCGTCCACGGGCGGGCAGATCATGCCACCCATCATGGGCGCCGCCGCGTTCGTCATGGCGGAGTTCCTGGGCGCGAGCTACACGCAGGTGATGATCGCCGCCGCGATCCCGGCCCTCTTCTACTACGGCGCGCTCTTCGCCGCGATCCACTTCAACGCCGTCCGGACCGGGCTGCGCGGGATCCCCCGGAACGAGCTGCCCGTCCTCGGGGCCATCGTCCTGCGCCAGGGCCACCTGTTCCTGCCCGTGATCGTGCTGCTGGCGCTCCTGCTCCAGGGGTTCACGGCCACCTACGCGGCCATCGTGGCCGCGGCGGCGGTCATCGTCATCTCGTGGCTCCGCAGGGAGACGGGCCTCCGCTGGCGCGCCTGCGTGGCGGCGCTCCGCGAGGGGGCGGAGCACACGGTGCCGGTGGCCATGGCGTGCGCCTCGGCGGGCATCGTGATCGGCATTGTGCTCCAGACGGGCCTGGCGCTCCGCTTCACGAGCTTCCTGCTCGAGGTGGCGGCCGGGCACCTGCTCCCGGCGCTCCTGATCACCATGCTGGCGGGCATCGTGCTGGGGATGGGCATGCCGACCACACCCGCCTACATCATGCAGGCCGCGCTCCTGATCCCGGCCATCATCAAGCTGGGCGTCACGCCCATGGCCGCCCACATGTTCGCGTTCTACTTCTCCTGCCTGTCGGCGGTGACGCCTCCCGTGGCGCTGGCCGTGTACGCGGCCGCCTCCATCGGCGGAGCAAGCCTGTGGGGGGCGGGGCTCCAGGCCGTGAAGTTCGCCGCGGCGGGGTTCATCGTCCCGTACTTCTTCGTCTACAACCCGGCGCTGCTCTTCTCCGGCCCGTGGGCGGGCATCGCGCAGGCGGTGGTGACCGGCACGGTGGGCGTGGTCGCGCTGGCGGCGGCGCTGGAAGGCCACGTCATCCGCCCGGCCACGTGGCTGGAGCGGGGCCTCCTCCTGACGTCCGCCTTCTGCCTGATCGACCCGGGGCTCGCCACGGACCTGGCCGGGCTCGCCCTGCTGGCGGCCGCGCTGGGGCTGCAGAAGCTCAGGCCCGCCGCCCTCCCCACCCCCGAGCGCGTGGCGCCGTGAGCCGCCTCCAGCAGGCCATCCTCGCCCTGCTGGCCGGGGCCCTCCTGGCGGGCACCGTCGCCTACGGGGTCCTGCGCCTCTACACCCGCTCCTGAGGAGCCGTCAGGCCCTCCGCCGCGGGCGCGGTCTCCGGGGGCACCTGGTAGAGATACTCCTGCAGGTAGCGGATCTCCGTCCCCTGGTCCTGGATGGTCACGCGCATCAGGTCCCGGATGGAGAGCATGCTGACGAACCGACCGAGGGCCATCACGGGCAGGTGGCGGATGTTCGTCTGGTCCATCTTCCGCATGGCCGACGGGCAGTCCTCCTCGGCGTCGGCCACCACCAGGTCGGTGGTCATCACGTCGGCCACCGCCGTGCGCCGGGGGTCGAGCCCGGGGTGCACCACGCGCTGGACCACGTCCCGCTCGGAGAAGACGCCGACCAGCCGGTCGCCGTCCAGCACGGCCACGATGCCGACGTTGTTGGTCGTCATGACGGCGGCCGCCTCGGCCACGGAGGCGCCGGGCGGCACGACGAAGCGGAAGTCGGGGCGCATGATCTCGCGGAGCTTCTTCATGGCGACACCCCCTTACGCGTCAGGGGACACCGGGGCGACGTCGGTCCACGAGAACGGGTCCAGGAGTAGCCTAGCCCCGGGCGCCGGCCCCGGGCAAGCGCGCCGGTTGAGCCGCGGGACCTACGGGAGGAGCTTCTCCATGACCACGGTGTCCACCCAGCGGCCGTCGAGGAGTCCCTGCTCCCGGTACACGCCCACCGTGCGGAACCCGTACTTGGTGTAGAGCCCGATCCCCGCCGCGTTGAACGGGAAGGCGGAGAGCACCATCTTGTGGAAGCCCCGCTCGCGGGCCAGCTCGATCAGGCGCTCCAGGATGACGCTGCCCACACCCTTGCCCCGCCAGCCGCGGTCGACGTAGACGGAGATGTCGGCCACGAAGCGGTACGCCTCGCGCGCGTTGAAGGGGTTCAGGCTGCCCCAGCCGACCACCTCCCCGCTCCCCGCCTCCACGACGATGACGGGGTGGCGCGGGCCGCGGGCGGCCAGCCAGCCCTCGCGCTCCCCGGGCGTGCGGAGCTCGGTCTCCAGGGTGGCGATGCGGTCCTCGATGCCCTGGTTGTAGATGCGGCAGATGGCCGCCGCGTCCTCGGGGGTGGCGAGCCGGGTGCGGTAGTCGCTCATCGGGGCCTCGGGGCGGTCTGCATGACCTCGAAGACATTACCACACGCCCGGGCCCCCGGGCCGCGGCCGGCGCGCCGCGGGCGCCGTTCGCCGCTATAATTGCTGGCGTGTTCCAGAGCGAGCGGTTCTTCCGGGAGGCCTGGCCCACCATCTCCCAGGCGCTGGAGCCCGCGGCCGACGCGGCGCGCGCCGTCCGCTGGATCGTGGGCCGCGCGGGACTCGGGCCGCCGGCCCGGGTGCTGGACGCGCCGTGTGGCTTCGGCCGTCACTCCATCGAGTTCGCGCGGCGCGGCTACGACGTCACCGGCGTGGACTTCAACGAGACGGAGCTGGCGCGCGCCCGCGAGGCGGCGCGGGCGGCCGGCGTGACGCTGCGCCTGGTGTGCCAGGACATGCGGGACATGGAGTTCGCCGGGGAGTTCGACCTGGCCGTAAACCTCTTCAGCAGCATCGGGTACTTCTCGGACGACGAGGACCGGCTGCTGGTGGACCGCTTCTGGCGCGCCCTGGCGCCGGGCGGCGTCTTCGTGCTCGACACGCGCAACCGCGACCAGTGCGTGCGCTCGCTGCCCGCCGAGGAGCGCCAGCGCTTCGACGGCTGGACTCTCCGCATCGAGAACCGCTTCGACCCGGCCACCAGCCGGTGGCTGGCCCGCTGGTGGCGGCTGGAGGGCGACGCCGAGGAGGAGCCGGGCTCGCTGATCGGCGAGAGCGAGATCCGCCTCTACTCGGCCCACGAGCTCCGGGGCATGCTCCGTCCCGAGCGGTGGAGCCGCGTGGACCTCTACGGCGCGCTGGACGGCACCCCGTTCTCGCTGGACGCCCCGCGCATCGTCCTGGTCGCGCGCAAGTAGCGCGCCGCCTCTGGTAGAATCCCCCGGTCACCGCTTCCCCAGGAGGAGAGCGTCCATGCCCAGCGATCCGCGTCCCGTCGTCGTGATCCCCGGAGAGCTCCACCCGGACGCCCGCGCCCTGCTGGAGCGCGAGGTGCGGGTGGCGGTGTGCGAGGACCTGACGGAGGCGGGCATGATCCGCGCCGCCGCCGAGGCCGACGGCATCCTCTTCCGCGTCAAGCCCCACTGCACGGCCTCGCTGATGGAGGCGTGCAAGCGGCTCCGCGTGGTGGGGCGGCACGGCGTCGGCCTGGACACCGTGGACATCCCGGCCGCCACGCGCCTGGGGATCGCCGTCGTCCACGCGCCCGGGTCCAACTCGCAGGCGGTGGCCGAGCATGCCCTGATGCTGATGCTCATGTGCGCCCGGCGCGCCCTTGCGGTGGACCGGATGACGCGGGCCGGCGACTGGGGGCCCCACCGCTACCAGGGCAACCGGGAGCTGGCCGGCAAGACCCTGGGCATCGTGGGCATCGGGAACATCGGGCGCCGGGTGGCGAGGTTCGCCGCCGCCATCGGCATGCGGGTGCTCGCCTACGACAAGTACGTGCCGGACGACGAGGTGCGGCGGCGGGGCGCCGAGCCCACGCGGAGCCTGGAGGAGCTGCTGCCCCGGGTGGACGTGCTCACCTGCCACACCCCGCTCACGCCGGAGACCCGGCACATGATCGACGCCCGCGCGCTGGCCCTCCTGCGCGACGGCGCCATCTACGTGAACACCTCGCGCGGCGGCGTGCAGGACGAGCGCGCGCTGTTCGAGGCGCTCACGCGCGGCAAGCTGGCCGCCGCCGGCATCGACGTGTGGGAGCAGGAGCCGAGCCCCGTGGACAATCCCCTCTTCAACCTGGAGAACGTCGTGTGCACGTCCCACGTGGCGGGCGTGACCCAGGAGGCGAACCGCCAGATGGCGGTGCAGGTGAGCGAGGAGATGCTGCGCGTGCTGCGGGGCGAGCGCCCGCACGTGCTGGTGAACCCGGAGGTGTGGGACCGGCTGGGCGTCAGGTAGAATACCGCCATGCCCATCGACGCCCGCCACCCGCGCGAGATCCGGGCCGACATCCGGAGCGGGAAGTACGCGGGCGTGACGGCGGGCCTGGGGCCCGGCTACGTCCAGGCCAACCTCGCGGTGCTGCCCCGCGACCACGCCTACGACTTCCTGCTCTTCTGCCAGCGCAACCCGCGCCCCTGCCCGCTCCTCGAGGTCACGGACGTGGGCTCCCCGGAGCCGGCCGGCGTCGCGCCGGGCGCCGACCTCCGGACGGACATCCCCCGGTACCGCATCTACCGGGACGGCGTGCTGGCCGACGAGGTCACCGACGTCCGGGCGTACTGGCGGGACGACCTGGTGGCCTTCCTCCTGGGCTGCTCGTTCACCTTCGAGTGGGCGCTCATGGAGGCGGGCGTCCGCCTCTGGCACGTGGAGCGCGGCCGGAACGTGGCCATGTGGAGGACGTCCATCGACTGCCGCCCCGCGGGCGTCTTCCACGGCCCCATGGTGGTCTCCATGCGCCCCATCCCCGCGCACCAGCTGGCCAGGGCGGTCACCGCCAGCGCGCGCTTCCCGGGCGCGCACGGGGCGCCCGTGCACGTCGGCGACCCCGCCGCCATCGGCATCGCGGACATCACGAGGCCCGACTGGGGCGACCCGCAGGAGTTCGGGCCGGGCGACGTGCCCGTCTTCTGGGCCTGCGGCGTCACGCCGCAGGCGGTCGCCCTGGCCTCCAGGCCGCCGTTCATGATCACGCACAGCCCGGGGCACATGTTCATCACCGACCTGCCGAACTCGGCGCTGGCGGTCCTCTGACGCGAGGCGCCTCTGAGGTTCCTGCCCGCGGGTGACCTCGCCCTCTCCGTGGAGCTGGGCGACGAGATCAGCGTGGAGATCAACACGCGGGTCCGCGCCCTCGAGTACCTGGTCCAGCAGAAGGGGCTGCCGGGCGTCGTCGAGACCGTCCCCACCTTCCGCTCCCTGCTGGTGTACTACGACCCCACGGTGGTGGGCTGGGACGCGCTGTGCGCGGCGCTGCGGGAGCTCGCCGCCCAGGCGGAGCGCACCACGCTGCCGCCCCCGCGCCGCGTGGAGTTGCCCTGCTGCTACGACGCGGAGATGGGCTTCGACCTGGAGGCGGCGGCCCGGCGGCTCGAGCTGTCCGTCGAGGAGCTGGTCCGGCTCCACAGCGAGGCGGAGTACCTCGTCTACTTCATCGGCTTCACGCCGGGGCTGCCCTACATGGCGGGGCTGCCGGCGCGGCTGCGGATCCCCCGCCTGGAGACGCCGCGCACCCGGGTGCCGGCCGGCAGCGTGGGCATCGGCGGCATCCAGTGCTGCATCTACTCGGTGGACAGCCCCGGCGGCTACTGGGTGCTCGGGCGCACGCCACTCCGCCTCTACGATCCCGGAGCGGCCGACCCCATCCTGCTCCGGCCCGGCGACCGCGTGACCTTCCGGCGCATCGACCGCGCGGAGTTCGACGCCATCACCCGCGCCGTGGAGGCGGGGACGTTCCGGCCGGTGATCTCGTGATCCGCGTCCTGGAGCCGGGCGCGCTCACCACCGTCCAGGACCTCGGCCGCCCCGGACAGCTCCGCTACGGCATCCCCCCCTCGGGCCCCGTGGACCGCGCGGCCTTCGTGCTGGCCAACCGGCTGGTGGGCAACCCCGACGGGGCGGCCGGCCTCGAGTGCACGGTGGTCGGCCTCCGCTTCGAGTGCCAGGTGCCCTGCGCCATCGCGGTGACGGGCGCGGCGATGCCCGTGACCATCAACGGCCGGGAGGCGGAGGCGTGGCGGACGCTCCCGCTCCGGCCCGGTGACGTGGTGAGGCTGGGGCCGGCCCGGGCCGGCGTCCGGGCCTACGTGGCGTTTTCCGGCGGCATCGACGTCCCGCCGGTGCTGGGCTCGCGGGCCACCTACGTGCGGGGACGGCTGGGCGGGCTCGAGGGCCGGGCCCTCCGGCGGGAAGACGTGCTCCGCCTCTTCCCCGCGCCCCCGCCGCGACCCCGGCGCGTCCGGCCCGAGGCCGTGCCCTCGTACGCCGGCGAGCCCGAGATCCGCGTGGTGCTGGGCCCGCAGGACGACGCCTTCACGGAGGACGGCCTCCAGGCGTTCCTCACGGGGCCCTACGAGATGCTGCCGCAGTCGGACCGCATGGGCGCCCGGATGCGCGGTCCCCGTATCGCCCACCGGCGCGGGCACGATATCATCTCCGACGGTATCGCGCTCGGCAGCATCCAGGTCCCCGGGGACGGCCAGCCCATCGCGCTCCTGGTGGATCGGCAATCGACGGGCGGCTATACCAAGGTGGCCACGGTGTGCTCCTTCGACATCGGGCGCCTCGGACAGGTGAAACCGGGCCAGCGGCTGCGCTTCCGCGCGCTCAGCCTGGCCGACGCGCACCGCGCGCTGCGGCAGTCGCTGGCGGCCCTGGAGGACGTCCTGAGCGACGGGTAGGAGGAGTCCGATGGCGATCGACCGGGAGCAGGGCGAGTACCTGGCGAAGACGGCGCGGTCGAGGGCGCTCTGGGAGGAGGCCCTGACCGTCATGCCCGGTGGCAACAGCCGCACCACCACCTTCTTCGACCCCTACCCGTTCTACGTCCAGCGGGGCCAGGGCGCCCACGTCTGGGACGCGGACGGCGTGGACCGCCTGGACTTCAACGGCAACTACACGAGCCTGGTCCTGGGCCACGCGCCCGCGGAGGTGGTGCGGGCCGTGCAGGAGGCGGCCGCCCAGGGGTTGTCGTTCCCCGGCCCCACCGAGCACGAGATCCGGCTGGCGGAGGCGCTCGTCCGGCGGATCCCGTCGCTGGAGCAGGTCCGCTTCACCAACTCCGGCACCGAGGCCACCATGAACGCGGTCCGGGCGGCCCGCGCGTTCACGGGACGGGCGAAGATCGCCAAGTTCGAGGGCGCCTACCACGGCACCCACGACTGGGTGCTGGTGAGCGTCGCGCCCGATCCCAAGGCCGCCGGCGGGCGCCGGCGCCCCCGGCCCGTCGCCTGGTCGGCCGGGCTGCCGCCCGCCGTCCTCAAGCACGTGGTCGTGCTGCCCTGGAACGATGCGGAGGCGTGCGAGCAGATCATCGAGAGGGAGGCCGCCGCCCTGGCGGCCGTGCTGGTGGACCCGCTGCTGGGCATCGGGGGCGTGCTGCCGCCCGCCCCCGGCTTCCTGGAGCGGCTGCGCGCGGTGACCGAGCGGCACGGCATCGTCCTGGTCTTCGACGAGGTCATCTCGTTCCGGGTCGCGCCGGGCGGGGCGCAGGAGCGCTTCGGCGTCCGCCCGGACCTGACCACGCTGGGCAAGATCATCGGCGGCGGCCTGCCCGTGGGCGCCTTCGGCGGCCGGGCGGACATCATGGCCGCGTACGACCCGCGCAAGGGCGGCGCCCGGATCAGCCACGGCGGGACGTTCAACGCCAACCCGCTCACGATGGCCGCGGGGCTCGCCACCCTGGAGGCGCTGACGCCGGAGGCCTACGCCCGGCTCGACGCCCTGGGCGATCGGCTGCGCGGGGGTGTCACCCGCCTGCTCCGGGCCACCCGGCGGCGCGGCCAGGTCACGGGCCTGGGCTCCCTGTTCTGCCTGCACTGGACGCCGGGGGCCCTCACGGACTACCGCTCGAGCCGGCCCCGGGATCCCCAGGCGCCCCTGCGCGTGTTCTTGGGCCTGCTCAACGAGGGCATCCTCCTCACCCAGCGCGGGCTGGGCGCCTGCTCCCTGGCCATGACGGAGGAGGACGTCGACCGCTTCGTCAATGCCCTGGCCAGGGTCCTGGCCCGGGAGTAAGGAGCTGGCAATGGCCACCGGGAAGTTCATCGATCTCAACTGCGACATGGGCGAGAGCTTCGGCCGCTGGACGCTGGGCGCCGACGCCGAGATCATGCCCTTCATCACCTCCGCCAACATCGCGTGCGGTTACCACGGGGGTGATCCGCACGTGATGCGCCGGACGGTGGAGCTGGCGCTCCGCCACCGGGTGGCCATCGGCGCCCACCCGGGCCTGCCAGACCTGATGGGGTTCGGGCGCCGCGTCATGGACGTGACGCCCGCCGAGGTGCGCGACTACATCTGCTACCAGACCGGCGCGCTGCGGGAGTTCGTGCGCGTGGCGGGGGGCGATCTGCAGCACGTCAAGCCCCACGGCATCCTCTATAACATGATGGAGCGCAGCGAGGAGCTGGCGGTGGCGGCAGGCCAGGCGGTGAAGGACTCGGGCGGCACGTCGCTCATCCTCATGACGGCCGCCTCCGGCCAGTTCGACCGGACCTGCCGCAAGATGGGCGTGCGGGTGGCCAGCGAGGGGTTCGCGGACCGGGCCTACAGCGTGGACGGCACGCTGGTGTCGCGCAAGGTGCCCGGGTCGCTGATCACCGACCCGCAGAAGGCGGCGGCCCAGGCCGTGAAGATGGCCACCGAGGGCAAGGTGGTCACCCTGGACGGGGTGGAGATCGACATCTCGGTCCAGACCATCTGCTGCCACGGCGACACGCCGGGAGCCCAGAACATCGTGCGGGCGGTGCGGGAAGCGCTGGAGAAGGCCGGGTGCCAGGTGCGGTCGCTCCGGGAGTGGCTCCCCACCCCGTAGCGCCCCCGAGCGGTACCCGATGAAGAGGAGGCACACGAGATGAGCATGCTGAAGTCGACGCTGAGTCTTCTCCTGGCTGTCGGCGTCGTGGCGGCCGGGTGCGCGACCGCGGGCCCGCCGCCCGCGCGGTCCGTGGCGGTGTACCCGGCGAAGGGGCAGAGCGCCGAGCAGCAGGCCCGTGACTCGCAGGAGTGCGACGCGTGGGCCCGGCAGCAGACGGGCTACGATCCGGGCACCGAGACCGCGAAGGGCGCCGGCCTGGGCGCGATCCTGGGCGCGGCGGCCGG